>CALAHA010000289.1 GCA_937891565.1 uncultured Ilumatobacter sp.
CTCGACCGTGGTGACGCAGCGATCGTGCCGAGCCCGAGCTATCCGATCCACATGTACGGCCCACTGTTTGCGGGCGCCGACCTCCGCCAGGTACCGATGAAGTTCCTGGCCAACCCGAGCCAGCGCGATAACTTCGCCGACGACTTCATGGACAGCCTGCAGACCGCATGGGATGTCGGCTGGCCCAAGCCTCGTGTGCTCGTGATGTCGTTCCCGCACAACCCGACGGGAGCAACGGTCGACCTGCCATTCATGCAGCGTGTTGTCGATTTCTGTCGCGAGAAAGAGATGATTGTTGTCCACGACAACGCGTACGCAGACATGGGCTTCGATGGCCACGAGCCACCGAGTATCTTGCAGGCTGAGGGCGCCAAGGAATGCGCCGTCGAGCTGTACTCGATGACGAAAAGCTTCTCGATGTCAGGTTGGCGCTGTGCCTTCCTGCTCGGCAACAAGGACGTCGTCCAAGCACTCGTCAAGCTCAAGAGCTACCTCGACTACGGCATGTTCCAGCCGGTCCAAATCGCTGCGACCGTGACAATTAACGAGGCCCCTGAATTTCCCGATCAGGTCCGTGAGGTCTACGAGTCACGCTGTGACACGCTGATCGACGGCCTGCAGCGCATCGGCTGGGACGTCCCCAAGCCGGGTGGTACGATGTTCGTGTGGGCTCCGATTCCTGAGGCCTATTCCGAGATGGGCTCGGTCGAGTTCTGCTCGCACATCGTCAGGGAAGCTGATGTGGCCCTATCGCCCGGTGTCGGTTTCGGCCCTGGTGGCGAAGGATTTGCCAGGTTCGCGCTCATCGAGAACGAAATGCGCATCAACCAGGCCATCCGCAACCTCAAGCGCGGTCTCCCAAAACTGGCCTAAGCGACCCGTCTCGAGGGGAATGGGACGCGAAACGAAGTGGCAACCGAGTCGTCACGAAGCGCGTCAGTTTGACCGATAAATTCTGACCGTGAACACCGTTGTCGTTGTCCGTGTCTGGATGCCCGATCGTCCAGGAGCCCTGGGTCAGGTCGCGAGCAGAATCGGTGCGGTACGTGGCGATGTGCTGGCGATCGAAATCCTCGAACAGGGAGCGGGTCGCGTCATCGACGAACTCACCGTCGCTCTGCCCGATGAAGGTCTCGTCTCACTACTGACTGCGGAAATCGATGCGGTCGACGGGGTGTCGGTCGAGAATATACGCACCGTCGAAATCAACCGAGTTGACCCCAACCTGGCTGCCCTCGCCGTTGGTGCCGCGATGGCTGAGTGTCCGAAGGAAGATCGCCTCGACGTCCTGTGCACTGGCTTGATGCGCATTGTCGAAGCCGACTGGGTCGCAGCATTGGGCGCCGATGGCCTGATCATGGAGCTCGGCGAGACACCAGACCTTTCCTGGCTGATTGCGTTCCTGGCTGGCAGCCAGCACCTCGATGAGGTTGACGACGCTGCCCCGAGTGACCTGGTCTGGGCACACCTGCTTGGCACTGGGCTGAACGTGGTTGCCGGCCGCAACGGCCGGCCAATTCATGAACGCGAACGGATCAGGGTGAACCTGCTTGGTCGGCTCGCCGACGCCCTGCTTTAGCTCTCCCAGCCCCTTGAGCGCTCGACGGCGCGCAACCATTGGCTGTGCAATACATCGCAGGTTGCACGATTATCGGCAGGCGTGAATCGAGCATCGAGTGACCATTGCGCCAACACCTCGTCTGGCGTCACCCACACGCCCTCGGCGAGGCCAGCAAGAAATGCGGCGCCCAAGGCAGTGGTCTCTTGGTCGACCGGCCGCAGGACGTCGACGCCGAGCTGATTCGACTGGATCTGACAGAGCAGATCCATAATCGAGGCGCCGCCGTCGACGCGCAGTTCTTTCAGCTCGATTCCGCTCGCTGCAACCATGGCGTCGACCACGTCACGTGTTTGGTACGCCATCGATTCGACCGTGGCTCGCACGATCTCGGCGCGCCCAGTGCCGCGCGTGATGCCAACGATGGTGCCGCGCGCGTACGGATCCCACCAAGGTGATCCGAGGCCGGCGAGGGCAGGAACGAAGTAGACCCCGCCAGTGTCGTCGACCGATTCGGCGAGCGGGCCCGCCTCGGCGGCATGATCGATGATGTTCAACCCGTCGCGCAGCCACTGGATTGCGGCGCCGGTCACAAAAATCGCGCCCTCAAGTGCATAGTGCGTGGTGCCGTCGGCGAGTGTCCACGCAACGGTGGTCAGCATGCCAGCCGTCGGTGGGGGACAGGTCTCGCCGACATTGAGGAGCACGAACGAACCTGTGCCATAGGTGTTTTTGGCCATGCCGGGCTCAACGCAAGCCTGACCGAACAGTGCGGCCTGCTGGTCGCCAGCCACGCCGCTCACCGGGATGCCGCCCGGAACGCCGCACGCTGCTGACGTGAGGCCGACTCGGCCGCTCGACGGGACGATCTCGGCAAGTGCCGACATGGGCACGTGCAGCATGTCGCACAGTTCAGGGTCCCACGTCCGAGTCCGAATGTCGCAGAGCATCGTTCGGCTCGCATTGGTGACGTCGGTGGCGAACACGGCACCGGCAGTCAAGTTCCAGATCAACCACGAATCGATCGTGCCGAGGGCCAACGTGTCGTCGACTGGGATGTCGCGGTTCTGGAGCAGCCATTCGAACTTGGTCCCCGAGAAGTAGGGGTCGAGTACAAGGCCGGTTCGTTCGCGAACCATGTCGAGCCGGCCTTGCGCCGTCAGTTCGTCGCAGCGGTTTGCGGTACGCCGGTCTTGCCAGACAATGGCGGTGCCGAAGGTGGTGCCGGTGGTGCGATCCCACGCAAGCGCAGTTTCGCGTTGATTGGCGATGCCGATAGCGGCAACACGATCCCGACCGACCTCGTCGATGACCTCGTTGAGCGTCTCGACAACGGCAGCCCAGATCTCGTTGGCGTCGTGTTCAACCCAGCCCGGCTGCGGGTAGTGCTGAGTGAACTCACGGTATGACGCAACCGTGAGGGAGTTGTCGGTGAACACCGCCCGGCTCCGTACTCCGGTTGTTCCGGCATCGATGGCAATCACACACTGACTCGTCACACGGGCCAGAGTAGTCGGAGGATCCAGTGCCGGACTGGAGTCAGCGGCGGCGGGGTTTCTTCGATTGCGGACGGTTGCCGCCGCCGGCCGTGCGACTGCTCGGCGTAACGACACGGCCGACCGGCTCGTCGGGACCCTCGTTGCCCTTCTTGGAGCGCTTGGCCTGCTTGCCAGCGTCGTCGGCCGAAGGTTGCGCTGAACGCATTTCCTTCATCGTCTTACGCTGGTATCCAATTTTCGCCAAGACCCAGCCGAGGCCGAGGTACATCGGGCCACTGACGAGTACCCCGGCGATTGCGCCGACCGGGTTCCCGTCGTTGAAGACGAACAGGAAGACGACCGACATGATCGCGGCGTAGACCACCCACTCGCGTGTCAGCCGTCTCCACGGCACCGTTCGAGTGTTGTCCCAAGCCATCAGGCATTCTTACCAGCCGCAACCGGAAGAGCCTCGCCGATTCGATCGTTTCCGAACACGGTGTGCCCTGGAGAGCGCGGTCGCGTACGATCAAGGGCTGTGCGTGTGGGGATTTTGACCGGGGGAGGCGACTGCCCAGGTCTCAACGCGGTGATCCGGGCTGTGGTCCGCAAGGGCGAACGTCACTATGGCGATGAACTCGTCGGGTTCATCGATGCCTGGGACGGTGTGATGGATCGACACACCATGGCGCTGTCGGTTGAAACGATGCGTGGCATGCTGCCTCGTGGCGGCACCGTGCTCGGCACACGCCGAGGGAGCCCATTCGACACCGTTGACGGCGTCGAACGCGTCAAGCGGAGTATGAGCGACCTCGGCCTTGAAGGGTTGATCGTGATTGGCGGCAACGGCAGCCTGAGTGTTGCCTGTCGGCTCCACGCCGAACATGGCATCCCGGTCGTTGGTGTTCCCAAGACCATCGACAACGACGTTTTTGGAACCGACGTGACGTTTGGGTTTAACACGGCGGTGCAGATCGCGACTGATGCCATCGATCGGCTACACACCACTGCAGAGAGTCACGATCGTGTGATGGTCGTCGAAGTCATGGGCCGACACACCGGCTGGATTGCCACCTCGGCTGGCATTGCTGGCGGAGCAACGGCAGTGCTCATCCCCGAGATTCCGTTCGACATCGACGAGCTCTGCGACCGGTTGACGCGACGTCACGACCGCGGCCGATTTGCCTCGATCGTTGTCGTGGCCGAGGGGGCTTCGCCTGTGCCCGGATCTCTTGAAATGGAAGAGAAGGTCCTCGACCGATTCGGACACGTCGTGCTCGGCGGGGTTGCCACCCAGATTGCTCTGGCCATTGGAGAGCGAACAGGCTTCGAAACCCGGGTCGTCCAGCTCGGCCACGTGCAACGCGGCGGCACGCCGACTGCCTTCGACCGTGTGCTTTCGACTCGCTTCGGCGTCGCAGCAATTGATCTGGTTCACGAGCGGGCGTGGGGCAAGATGGCTGTGTTGCGCGGCGAAAAGATCGTTCAGGAAGACCTCACCGTTGCAGTCGGTAAGACACGCACCGTCGACATGGACCTCTACGAGGGCGTCGCCAAACACTTCTTCGCGTGATCCAACAGCTAGTTGTTGGCGCTCGGGATGGCGGGGTAGGCGGGCTGCGACGACTCGATGAAGCCCGGGTAGTCATAGACCGTGAGCGGTCGACCAGTGTTCTCACCGTCGCCGACCGGCCACACCTGGTTCTCGCCGTCGATCTGAATCCGGACTTGCTCGATGCCGTCGATTTCGCTCGCCGTCGCAACGATCTGGGCGACAGCAGTACGTAGTGCCACAGCCGTCAGCTCGTCGAACACGTCATTAACGTCGAGGGTGAGGGATCGAACGCGAATGCGTGCATTGTTCACCTCGAGACCCTCAGGCAGGAACGTGCTGAGCCCGCTGTCGGCTTCGGCCGCGTTCGGCCCGGCGAACAGCGACCTAAAGATCCCTTCGGCGTCGCTGGACCCGGCTCGCAGGACTGAACGCAACCGGCCATCGATTGCGCTGTTCACAAGAAACACGCGGTTGTTGCCAGCTGCCGCATCGCCGGTCGGTTCGGCTCCGAACTGCCCGCGCCGGTCCTGCGGGATATCGACCGGCGCGGCGTCTTGAGAAATTGCGCAACTCGCCGCGAGTACGCCAGCCAGAAGGGCTGAAAAAATGCGTCGAGTACTCATCAGTCGGTCAGCTCCGATGCCATTAGTTCGATCACGAATCGAGCACCCGACTGGCCGTCAAGCCGGTCTTCGACCCAGACCCGGCCGCCGTGCATCTTGAGGTGCTCGTCGACAAGCGACAGACCCAGACCTGCGCCCTCGCTGCCTGTCCGGCGGCCGGCGCCGCCGCCTCGGGCGAATCGTTCGAAGATCAAGTCACGCTCCTCAACGGGCACGCCAGCACCGTCGTCGATGACTGCAATGGTGATGTGCGCCATTGGTTCGTCGTCGGGCTCAACGACGCTGATCACGATGTGCGGTTCGCCACCCCCGTACGCAAGAGCGTTGTCAATGAGGTTTGCCACGACGCGAGCAAGACGGCGCTTGTCACCGCGAATAAGCGCCATCTCTGAGCGCTCCGACACTTCGAGGCGGAGCTTCGGCGCGGCACTGACAGCAACCGCCTGACGGACAAACTCGGCAACGAGCAACTCTTCCATGTGGAGCCGGATCGCACCAGCGTCGAATCGGGAGATTTCGAGGAGGTCTTCGACCAGACCTTGGAACCGAACAACGTCGCTCGACAACAGGTCGAGCGCTGATTGGGCACGTTCGGGGAGGTCGTCACGACGAGCTTCCATCACTTCAACCGACGCAGAGAGTGTCATCAACGGGGATCGCAGCTCGTGGCTGACGTCAGAGGCGAACCGCGCATCGCGTTCCACACGGAGCTGCAGGGCCTCAGCCATGTCGTTGAAGGAGTCGGTCAGCACGCCGAGGTCGGGGTCGGCTGTGCTTTCGAGACGCGTGTCGAGCCGGCCGCCAGCAATTGCCGATGCGGCCTGGGCAGCGGTCGACAGCGGCCGAACGGCGCGACGCGCGGAGAAAATGCCCAGCAAGACTCCAAGCCCCGTCGAGATCAACGATGCGAAGAACAGTGCGATCCGGACACTATCGAGTGTCGATTTCTGCTCTTCGAGGCTGCTGAACTGGAAGTACGAACCGACGCCGGGAACATCCCAGCCGACAAGGACGTTCAGTTCGCCGTTGATGTCGACGATCTGGCGAGACGGAATCCCACGATCGACCACCCTCTCGACGATCTGCTCAGGCAGGTTTGCGTCGACGTACGGAGTGACACCGCCAATCCACTCTTCCTGATATCGAATGAGGTAGCGGGTGACGCCGATGTTGGTCAGCGATTCCACAGCGGGCTGAGCGGTGGACGGATTCGACCGCAGATCACGGAACACGCCTTGGGCATTTCGTAGCGAGGTCGTGACGGCGGCGTCTTCGGCCTGGCGGACGAGGCTGTTCTGGGTCAACCCGTAGGTGGTGACAGCCAGAAAGAGCGACAACGCAATGGCGCCGAGGGTGATCGTGAGCAGGATGCGTCGACGTAGGCCGAGCGCGGCAGGCCGGGACCGATGGAGCAGGCGACGGAACCAGCCGCCTTCGCTCACGTTTGGAGCCGGTAGCCGAGCCCGCGCACGGTCACGACGTGGCGTGGATTGGCGGGGTCGGCCTCGATCTTTGTGCGGAGTCGCCGGATGTGCACGTCGACCAAGCGGCCATCACCGAAGTAGTCGTAGCCCCACACCTTGTCGAGCAGCGCTTCACGACTGAGCACTTTGCCAGGGCTCTCGGCGAGCTCACAGAGCAGACGGAACTCAGTTTTGGTGAGGTGTACTTCTTCGCCGCTGCGAAGCACTTTTCCCTCGTCGGGAATCAGTTCGAGGTCGCCGAACACGAGCCGGGCATGGCCGGGGGCGCTCGGGCGGATGCGACGCAGGAGTGCGCGGATGCGAGCTGACAGTTCCTTCGGAGCGAAGGGTTTCGTGAGGTAGTCGTCGGCGCCGGCTTCGAGCCCTGCGACCACGTCATGTGTGTCGTTGCGTGCAGTGACCATGACGACAGGAACGTCGCTGGTGCGGCGCAGGGTGCGGCACAACTCGAATCCGTCGATGCCCGGAAGCATGATGTCGATCAGAACGACGTCGGGTTTGCAACGATTGAATTTTTCGATCGCCTCTTCTCCGCTCTCAGCTTCGTCAACGGTCCAGCCCTCGTCTTCGAGCGCGAGTTTGACAGCCGATCGAATGCGTTCGTCGTCTTCGACGGCCAAGATGCGTGTTCCCACCACACCATGATGCCTCAAATCACCCCTGCGTGACGAGCATGGTGGCAGACAGAGACAAAAAATCAGTCAGAAGCAGATCGACAGTCAGCTCGAAGCGTCTTGAATGGCGCCCAGTAGCGACTGGTGGATGCCGGGTGCAGCGGCGAGAACGCCACCCTCGTCAGGCGTTCCGCCGTGGAGGTCCGATGTGATGGCGCCGGCTTCCGTGGCGATCAACAGGCCGGCTGCCATGTCCCACGAATTGAGGTGTTCTTCGAAGTAGGCGTCAAGACGACCGCACGCGACGTACGCAAGGTCGATAGCGGCCGAGCCGTACCGGCGGATGTCGCGGACCTGGGGGAGGAGCTCACGGATGCGGCGGGCCTGCGGCAGCCGGTGTTCAGGGAGATAGCTGAACCCGGTGCCGACCATCGACAGGGCGATGTCGGTGGCTGAACTCGCCTTGATCTTGATGCCGTTGCGCGTGGCGCCGCCACCTCGGCAGGCAGAGAACATCTCGTCGGTGACTGGTGCGTAGACCGCGCCTGCCAGCGAACCGTCCGCGTCGACCGCCGCCACAGACGTGCACCACGCAGGAAGGTCGTAGAGAAAGTTGGCGGTGCCGTCGATCGGATCGATGTGCCATTCGATGCCCGATGTGCCCGAATCGTTTGCCCCTTCCTCGCCAACGATTGCATCGTCTGGCCGAAGCCGACGCAACTCACCGACGATGTACTGCTCGGCGGAGCGATCGAACTCGGTGACGGGATCGGTTGCGCTCGACTTCGTGTCGTGCGCAGGTGGTTGACCAACCGGCAGGCTGCGCCGGCCAGCGAGCGCCATAGCCCCGGCGGTTCGGGCGAGTCGCTCGGCAAGCAAGCGGAGGTCTGCCCCAGAGTGAGTTGTGTCAGTCATGTCAGTTGGGTGCGTGGCCGGCACCGGTGCGGTCTTCGACTTCGCGCCATTCCCCGAGGGCTCGCATGACGAGCACGGCCACAATGGCCATGCCGCCTGCGGTCACGACAGCGCCGATCAGAATGCCGATGCCGAGCGGCACACCGCAATCTCCTTCGCACTGCAGTCTGATCAAGGAGTACCCGATCAGCCCGCCGGCTAAGCCGCTGAGACAGATGGCGACGAAGGCGCCGATACGCACTCCAACAGTGGGAAGCGCCGACAGGGGCCGAAATTTGTCGTCCATTGAGGTGCAGGCTACTGAGACAGCCGCAAAGCTTCATGCACGCGTTGAGGGTCGGGTTGATGAACTGCACCCAATCGTCGACGACGAGCACGTTGCCGTAGCCGCCGATATAGATTTTTCACGGTACGAGGGGCCTGCCGGTTGACAGACAGATCAGAACGGCACAAACCCAGACAGAGTGCTCAACATGCAGTTGATCGCCTCGATGCTGGTTGCAGCTCGATCGGGTCTGGCTGGGAAGAATCCGATGGTCGCAGCAACTATCGTGATGGGATGTTGCAGCTTGATCCGGTGCTTGTTGACAGTGTGGCAGGCGGATTGCTCTGCGGTATCGACGTCGATGGGGGGCCAACAACCGAGCAGTTGTTGGTGCTCAAAGCCATCGTCAGTCACCTGTGGGAGCGACCTGATCTTGATGTGGAGTCAGTGCCGCATGTGGGTGCTCGCGAACTCGCGAACATCCTGACTGACGTGAACACGCGGACAATGTTCCACGAACTTCACCTTGCCCTTGAAACCTGTCGGCACCCGCAGTCACTGGCCCAGGTAGCTGCTGTGCAGGAGTACGCGGACGCTCTCGAGGTCGATGGTGACGATCTCGAAATCTTCCGGGATCTCATTTGCAGTGGGGTGGAGGCCGCTGCGGAGGACTACAAACGCTTCCTCGCCATCGACATGCGCGAGCGGTCTGAGCCGAGTTTGTCGGAGACGAAGGTCGACGCTCTGCACCCCGAGACCCAACTTGCAGAAAAACTTGGCGCTTTCTCGGAATACGGTCCGGGCACGCTGGGGCGCGCCTACCTCTCCTTTTACGAACGTTCTGGCCTGAGTTTGCCTGGCATTGACCTCTCTCTGAATAACCATTTTTTCGTTGCCCACGACATGACTCACACGATTGCTGGATTGTCGACAACGCCGGCGGCCGAAATTGCCCTCAGTGCTTTCCAGTTTGCAATGAGCAACAACCGCATTAACCGTGCGGCATTCCTGGCCTCGTTGGTTGCCCACGAGGCTGGCTTCGCTCTTCCCCCGCACCTCAGCAGCGGCGAAACAGGTCTTCTCCTCGACCCACCTGCCGCTCAGCTCCTTGGCCAGGAACTGCGTCGGGGGAGCCAATGTCGGAAAGATTTTTCACTTGTCGATCATTTTGCGCTCGCGCCGCTTTTGCTCAGTGACGTCCGCTCCGAGTTTGGAGTTGGCGCTCCGTTAGATCCTCATGATGGCCACCACTGGTGGTAGCGCCGCCCGAGTCCACTGCTCGGTCGAACGATGCCACCAGGCGGTCGTTTTGGGTTGACATCGTTTCGTTTGTTGCCGAGGCCTGACTGTCTCGGAGAAATCCGTGGTTCGTGCTGATCGATGACGATTCGGCACGGGCTGGACGGTGATCTCGTCGTTGTAGTCAGCTTGCGTATAGCTTTCGGCATGACTCGAGGGCAGACTCGCACGATTCTGCATGCCGACATGGACGCGTTCTTCGTGTCGGTCGAGCTGCGGCGGCGTCCGGAACTGATGGGTCAACCGGTGGTCGTTGGTGGAACCGGAAACCGGGGAGTCGTTGCTGCTGCGTCGTACGAGGCCCGCCGGTTCGGTGTGCATTCGGCACTCCCCTCGTCGATTGCCAAGCGGCGGTGCCCGCATGCAGTCTTTCTGCCGGGCGACCACGAGTTGTACGGCAAGGTCAGCGCCGAGGTCCGCGAGATCTTCGACCGGTTCACTCCGCTCGTGGAACCACTGTCGCTCGACGAAGCCTTCCTCGATGTGACCGGCTCACGTCGACTCTTCGGGACTGGTGCCGAGATCGCTGACCAGATCCGGCAGGCTGTCCGCGACGAACTCGAGCTGGGTTGCTGTATTGGTGTGGCGACCAACAAGTTTTTGGCCAAGCTCGCTTCGGTTGAGGCCAAGCCGATCGTTCGGCCAGACCGGATCGAACCCGGCCTCGGTGTCAAAGTCGTCGAGCCGGGTACCGAGCAGGCATTCCTCGACCCGCTCAAGGTGCAACGGCTGTGGGGCGTCGGGCCAGCGACCCTCGACAAGCTGCATCGCCTTGGCGTCACCATCGTGTCGGATCTGCACTTGGTCGACCGGCGTGCGCTCGGTGCTGCACTGGGTCAGAACCAGGCCACGCATCTCCTTGCCTTGGCCGTCGGCGCAGACGACCGTCCGGTCGAACCCGATCGCGATGCGAAGTCGATTGGTCACGAAGAGACGTTCGCATCCAACACACACGCACCTTCGGAAATGCGGACACATCTCGTGCGCCTTGCTGACGCCGTGGCCAGCCGGCTGCGCAAAGCCGGTGTGGGCGCTCGGACACTGACCCTCAAAGTCCGATTTGACGACGGGTTTACGACGATCACGAGATCGACCACCGGCTCTGAGGCGATCGACAGTGCCGAAGTGATCGTGGCGATGTTGGGGCCAATCATGGACACGCTTGACCCGTCGCCGGGCGTCCGGCTCGTCGGAGTGTCAGGGTCGAACCTCGGCCCCGTGTTTCATCAACTCACGCTCGACGAGGCGGCTGACGGAGCCCCGGTACACGGGGCGGCCGACGCAGCATTAGACGTGATCCGAGATCGGTTTGGGGCGAACGCAATTGGACCGGCCAGTGCCGTCAAGGGTGGCAAGGTGCGGAATGTGCAGCGTGGAGGACAGCAATGGGGGCCCGATGAAGAGTGATCGTCGCCTGATGTTGACAAATCCATCGTGGCCCCAGCCAGTCTCCGTGGTGCTTGTGGAAAATTTCCGCAACCGATTTCCTTCACCGCGTTGAGCTTTGCACCTTTGCGTGCGATGATTACTCGGTGCCGCTCTCCGAAAATGAACAGCGCATTCTTCGCCAGATCGAAGAAGAACTGGAACAAGACCCCACGTTTGCGCAAAAGGGATACCGCCTGTCACGGCGACGTTCCGCGCTCATCGGGCTGGGTCTCGTTGTCGGGCTGGCAATTACCATTGGTGGTCTCGCCGTCAATTTCGTCGTTGCGTTCGCCGGATTTGTTCTCGTGCTTGTGATGGCAACGATGCTTGAATCCGAACTGCGTGTCCTTGGCCGCGACCGGCTCGGTCAGCTGCCGATTTCGGCATGGCTCAGTGGCAACGTCCGCCGCCCCGAACCCCACGACGTCGACGAATCCTAAGATCTGTCCGCATCTGCGCCCCGTGGAGCGTCGCGGCGCCCTGCGGCGAACGACTGTTCAAGGCTCTACTGAAGCCGTCGTGCGTGTTCAGCCCAGCCGGGTGAAGTACCGACGAAACTTTGCGATCGGCGAGATCGAATCGTTAACGGCACGCTCGATCTGACGGCTCCACTGGCGGCACTCGGTCAGAAGGCGTGCTCCGTGCTCGTCCAACGTTGCGCCAGCATCGGGGGCGTAAGACACCTCGGTCATTGCTGCAGCGAGCGATGCGAATGGCCGTGCCACCACAGGAAACGCAGTAGCGGCGGCAGCAGCAGTTTCGGATGGCGTGAGCGATGCCCGCGGGCGCAAGCCAACTTCACCCACATCGGCAACCGACTGGCGCCAGAGCCCGGCCACGGCAGCAGCCGCATCGGCAGGCTGCCGCCGTCGACGCCAGCGGCGGATCAGCGCGGGAAGTGCCAAGAGAAGCCCGATCAGCGCAACAACGATGAGCGGGCGCCATGGAACCAACGCTGTGTCTTCGCTTGCTGTCGAAGTCGGATCAGCGAGTGGGCCGCCGGTTTCTTCAGGTGACAGAGCCTGATCGACGCCCGCTGGGACTGCCGGGTCGCCGAGCGGAGCACTGGTTGTCGGCGGGGCGATTACCTGGTCGTTGTTGGCCGACGGTGCGGGGTCTGCTTCGGCACCGTTCGGGTCGATACCGGTCGAGTCCTGCTGGGGTGCGACATTTGTGTAGTTCTCTGCACCAGGTGACCCGCGCCCTGGCGTCGGCTCGAAGGGAACCCAGCCAAGGCCGTCGAACCAGACCTCGGGCCAGGCGTGGGCGTTCTTGCCGAGCACCGAATACGCGTCGCCGTCGAAGTTGCCCTGGGTAAAACCAACTGCCACCCGGGCGGGGACGCCGAGCGTCCTGAGCATCGCGGCGTAGGAACCGGCGAACTGTTCGCAGTACCCGATGCGGTCACGGAGGAAGCCTTCGATTGCAGTATTGCTGTGGCCAGCCTGCACCTCGAGGCTGTAATCGAACTCGCTGCGGAACCAGTTCTGCAAGGTCAGCGCAGTTTCGTACGGCGTCGTGGCGCCAGCGGTTACGGAACGTGCAATATCGCCAATCGACGAAGGAAATCCGTTCGGAAGTTCGAGATAGATCGGATCGCCGGCGTCCGTCGACGCGGCGGCCTGCAAGTCCTCGACAAGGAACTGCGGTGACGCAGACACGATTTCGAACTGGTCGCCGGCGGCAAGGTCGCCATCCGTTTTCAGCAACGTCGAAGAGTCGGCGTTGAAACGCAGCCCGTCTTGTGGCGATGCAGAGCGCGGGTCGGCTGCGGCCGGGACGAACTGAGCGCCGAGCGATGTGATGGTGATCTCCTGGCGCAACTCGGTGGCACCGGCGCGGGCAGGAGACAGCTCACCGTCGACTCGTGAGAGCGAGCGCTCAGGGAGGCCCCAGGTGGTGCCATTGAAGCGGGGGAGCGCCGAAAGCCGCCAGTACGACTCAAAGTCGGCCTTGACGGTGAACAGTTCGGAATCGGATCGGTTGGTGAGTCGCGAGCGGATGTCAACGAGCGGGCTCACGACATTGGTGACGCTGCCACTGTTGCCACCACGGGTCTCGTAGAGGGGAGCGGCGTCGGCACCGGGCAGACGCGGGCCGATAAATGACGCAGCCAACGCAACGATAAGCGCTGTGCCGATCGCGGCAGGAACGATTACTCGCGCCGGCGAACGACGCGTGCCGATGACGGTGCGACGATCTGGAGCATGGTGGGTACGCAACGTCACCGTGGCAGCCACACCGGCAGCGATGAGCCCGGCAGTTAACGCCTCCCGTTCGCGGTTCGAGCCGAGCGCAGCGACGAATACGAAGAGCACGCCTCCGGGGACGAGTGCCTCGGCACGAGCGAACGCACGGAACGCGAATGTGTCCCCCAACACGATGGTCAGGGCCATGCCGGTTGCAGCCAAGACGTCCCAGCCCCCGCTGTAGATAACCGGGGCTATCGCCGTCGGGAACTCTTCTCGGACCCGCTTGATTTCAAGCTGGAACAACTCGAGGGTGTCGCCGTTCGGCAGCAGCATGGTCATCGAATCGCGGTAGTAAATGAAAGCGATCAGCCAGACCATCGCAGCAGTAAGGAACGGCACGGCGAGGAGGCCCGGCACGCGCAACCGTCGAAGGACGAAACTGAGGCCATGCCCGATCACTGCCATCGCGATGAAACCGTTAAGAAACTGCCAGCCTCCAAAGACCCGGGCGAAGCCGGTGGCGACAGCGATCGAGAACAACGCCATTGCGATCGTGGCGATCAGCTCACTGGACACCTGCGGGTCGATCAGCGGCTCATGCGCAGGCGGGGGTCGGCCCGGCCCTGTCGAGTGCTGCGACCCCGAAGTTGAGGGGCGATCTCGCAGCGAGCCGGGTGAGCGGACGGCGGTGTTGGTCATCGGCGAACTCCGCCAGGCGCTCCGACGGCACGCGTTGACGACGTACCGTTCAATGCTCGCCATGAGTCGACGAATTCGTCCTCGGTGCGACAAGACACGCCGATGTTTGCTTTGGATCGTTCGTCGGTCGTCACCCCGATGACGGCGAGCGTGGGATCGACGATGGCTTGGATCGCGCGCCATCCTCCGCTGCGGTGTGAACCGGTCACGAGGATCATCAGGCCGAGCCCTTCCCCAGGATCTCGGTCGAGCAGGCCGAGCTCTGACCCGTCGGGTTCGATCCGTGCCAGCACGCGTAACGTGTTGGCACCGGTCTCGGGCCCCCGGAGGTCGATGCCGCCGGCGGTGACGAAACGTGTTGTCAGGCCCGCTTGTTCAGCGCTGTGTACGAGGCTGGCGGCAGCGGTGATACCACGTTCGAATCCTGCGCTTTCGAGATACGACGACGGGTTGGCATCGAAAACGACGGTGCAGCGCCGAACGCCCTCGACGGTGTATTCCTTCACCAGCAGATCTTCTGATCGGGCCGACGCCTTCCAGTCGATCGAACGTGGCTCGTCACCATCGACGTAGGTTCGCAGGCCGTGGAACTCACCCGGACCGAGGCGACGTGCCTGAACCACAAGCTGTCGCCCGAGCGCGCCTTGCCCGAGCACGGGCATGTCGAGCAGAAACGTCTTCGGTGCAACCGTGACGGTGTCGATGTCGGCAATCGTCCTGGTTGAACGAGCGATGCCGAGCGGATCACGAATTTCGACAACAAGCGGACCGAGCCGGACAAGGCCGCGGGTTGTGGTCGGGAGTTGGTAACCGGCAGAGGAGCGTGTGCCCGGTGACAACGGAGCAATCGAGAGGCGGGCGACGTGATCAGTCACGTTCGCCCGGCTGACTCGCTCGGCAAGCTCGAAGCCAGTTGAACGGACGCTGCCGTGATGTTCGAGCCGAAGGTCGACACGTCCAGTGTCGCCGGCAACGAGCACGGTTGGATGAACCCAGCGCGAGGCTGAGACGTTCGGTCGGCGGACACGTACGAACACGACCGCGAGCACTACGGCAGCAATGAAGGCCGCGCCGATGATGAACAACTCGACCACGCCGAAGACGCGACCGACAACCAGCGCGATCATGCCGGCCACGAGGCTGCCCGTTCCCTGTCGTGTCAACACGTCGCGGCAACGAACGTTGTCAGACTTGGTTTGGCGGCGGGGAGCTCGAATCGATCCACGATGGGCCTCAGCGGGCAATCGGTACCGGGACGGTTTCGAATACTTCCCGCACAGCGTCTTCGGGTGAGAGGTGTGCGCCTCGGTCGGTGCGCACCATGATGCGGTGGGCCAGCGTGGCGATGCCAACAGCCTTCACATCGTCAGGCGTTGCGTAGTTGCGGCCGCGCGCTGCGGCATGTGCGCGTGTTGCCGCTGCGAGCTGGAGCGTTGCCCGAGGAGACAGACCGAGTTCGATACCGGGGTGGCGGCGGCTTGCCTCGGCAATGTCGACGAGGTAAGACTTCAGTGCCCCGGCCACATGCACACTGCGAACAGCGTCGACCATCTCGAGGATCTCGGCGGCGGACACGACAGGGCTCAGGGTGCCGAGCTTGTGGGCTGATCCTTGATCGTTGAGCATTTGGATCTCGGCGTCGCGACCCGGATATCCGACCGATAGGCGGAGCAGGAAGCGGTCGAGCTGGCTCTCGGGAAGGCGATAGGTGCCCTCTTGATCGACTGGGTTCTGCGTGGCGATCACCATGAACGGGGGAGCGAGGGGACGGCTCTTGCCATCGACGGTGACCTGGCGTTCCTCCATTGCTTCGAGGAGTGCCGACTGCGTTTTGGGCGACGCACGGTTGATCTCGTCGGCGAGCACGATGTTGGCAAACATGGGGCCGGGCTCAAAGCGGAACGACTCGGTCGAACGCTGGTAGACGCTCACGCCGACAAGATCGGTCGGAAGTAGGTCGGGTGTGAACTGCACGCGCTTCCATGTGCATTCGACAGATGCCGACAAGGCCTTTGCCAGGCTGGTCTTACCGACACCGGGTACGTCCTCGATCAGTAGGTGGCCCTCGGCGAGCATGCACATGATGGCCAGCTCGACGGCCTCAGTCTTGCCGTGGATGACCTGCTCAATGTTCGAGACGATTGCATCGAACAAACCGGCGAAGCCGCGGCTCGGGGCATTCGGCGCCGCGTTGGGACGCTGATTGAAGATCTGACGCGACGGCTCGGCGGTATCGGAACTGAACTCCCTGCTCGATTCGTGTGCTGGCGTTCCGTCTGCATCAACGTCGATCGTCACATGCGAAAGGGTAGATGCAAACGGTGCCGGTGAGTAGTCGGCGCTACGTTCGGTATCGATGAGTTTCCCCGCAGGCCGAACCGACAGCGATGCCGATGCCGTGAGCGATACCGAGAGGGTGTCGGGCGGCCGTGCGATCGATCATGTGCTGGCAGTGGCGATCGAGCCGAGCCGTCTTGCTGCAGGGCTGGTTGATTCCAAGGGTGAGCTGTTGCTCCGCGACCGTGTCACG
>CALAHA010000290.1 GCA_937891565.1 uncultured Ilumatobacter sp.
GGCGCTCGCCTCATCATTCTCGGCCGACAGGGAGCCGGTAAGGGAACACAATGTGTTCGCTTGTCGCGACACTTTGTTGTTCCGCATATCTCGACCGGGGACATGCTGCGTGCAGCGGTCCGCGAAGAGACCGAACTTGGCCTCATGGCCAAGGAAGTCATGGACGCTGGTGGCCTTGTTGGCGACGACATCATGATCGGCATTGTGCGCGAACGTCTCGGTGCTGCCGACGCCAGCTCCCGCGGTTACATCCTCGATGGGTTCCCCCGGACCTTGGCGCAGGCACTGCAGCTCGACGAGATCGCTACGGAACAGCATCGCCCGATCGACGTGGTCCTCGACCTGAACGTCCCACGCGAGATTGTCCTCGATCGGATCTCGTCGCGTCGGGTGTGCCGTGACTGCGGCACGAACTACACGGCAACGGGCAATGACCCGAGCCCGTGGATCTGTGATGTGTGCGGCGGCGATGTGTTGCAGCGTGACGACGACACCGAAGACTCAGTGAACCGTCGTCTTGATCTTTACGAAGAGCAGACTTTTCCGCTGGTCAAGCACTTCAGCGATCAAAACCGGCTTGTCGTCATCAACGGCGTCGGCCACCCAGACGCAGTCTTCGCCCGCATGGTGAAAGCGGTCGAGGACAACCGTATTTAGTCTGCAGCTGGCACACTCATGGCGTGAGCGGCGTCGACTTTGGGCAACTTCCTGATCGTCGTCCCGAGTGCGTATCGCTCGTCTTCGACGGCTATTGAGGCTTTTGTACACGTAGCGCTCGCTGGATGCGACGTCTCGACAAGCACGATCGGCTGACCATCGTCGCCTCTCAGGCAAATGGCCAACGCGACCAGACCGGCGTGAGCGAAGTTGAGGGCAACGTCGCAGTGTGGGCTATTGCGCCAGGCGGCATCAAGGTCGGGGGTGCCCGCGCCGTCGCCCTGGCCCTTGCGGTAGGCCGTCAAGCGCGGTGGCCGGTGTTGCCATGGAAGGTGCCTGGAGCATCTTGGCTCATCGACCGGGTCTATGCGTTGGTCGCTGCGAATCGCCATCGGATTCCTGGCCAGACCCCGTGGTGCCTCGAGCACCCCGACCAATGCTCTTTGCGCCCCGACTGAGATTGTGCTGGCGGTGCCGCCGTCGTGGCACAATGCCGAGAATGGCTGAAAGGGATCTGCTCTGTCCATCTTCGGCGCTCAGCTATCAGCCGGCCCTCGACGGGCTGCGCGCTGTCGCCGTGGCAATGGTGCTGTGCTTTCATGCCGGCTTTGGGTGGATGGGCGGGGGCTACTTCGGTGTCTCCATCTTCTTCACGCTCTCGGGTTTCTTGATCACCACACTGCTGATCGACGAGCGCGAGCGGACCGGGGCCATCGCCCTCGGATCGTTCATCGCCCGACGAGCGAAGCGACTTTTGCCAGCGAGCATTGCGTGTCTTGCGTTGGTGAGCGTTGCCCGGTTGGCGGGACAGTTCGACCAAGTGCCTGGGTTGCGGCGTGAGCTGCTCGGGGCGATAACGCATGTCTTCAACTGGGTAAAGCTCGCCGGGGACACCGGCTACACCGATGTGTTCGCTGGCTCGGCAGTCTTGGTCTCGCCCCTCGAGCACTACTGGTCACTCGCGATTGAAGAACAGTTTTACCTTCTGTGGCCGCTGATGGTCGCGCTCCTCGCTCGGCGTGTCACCCAATGGTCATTGATCCTGCCGGTGCTGTTCGTCGCTGCTGCGATTGCGACACCGATTGCGGCGCAGTTACTCAGCGACGATGCCACGTATTGGGCGACTCCGATGCGCGTCGGTGAGCTCTTGGCCGGTGCCGCCTTGGCTGGGGTTCTGCGGCGATGGGCCGTGCCCGCATGGGCGGGCTCGTTTGCTCTACCTGTTGCAGCGGCACTCGCCGCGCTCGCGGTCGTTTTGCCGACGGCGTCGGGGCCGGGATATGCCGGTCTGTTCGCCCCGCTCGCCGCCGTTTCAGCAGTGATGGTGTGGAGCCTGCAGGTTGCGGGCCCGGTGCGCCGAGCGCTGTCATGTCGGCCACTGGTCCAACTCGGCCGCATCAGTTACGGCGTCTACCTTTTCCACTGGCCCGTCTTCGTGTGGCTGCGGCAGCAGGGATGGTCCTTGACCGAACCATGGCGCTTTGCGCTTGCGCTGGCGGCAACGTTGGTGATCGCCACGGCCTCTTTCGTCTTGATCGAACGGCCGATCCGCTCAGCGTCTTGGCCGGCGCGGAACACGATCCGTGGAGCCGCGGGCGCCATGGTCGTTGCGGGGCTCACCATCGCCGTTGTCCCGTTCTCGCAAGGCTTCCTCGAAGCCGACCCGGCCGTCCTTGCTGCGGCATCCGCCGAGCCGGTCGGTTCGCTTGCTCCTCTGGAGCCGGCGGTCAACGAGTTGCAGCCTGAATCCGCGGCGAGCGCCACGCCCAAGATGGTCGCAACCGCTGAGTTCGACTTGCCGGTCTCTCTCGAAGCGACCGTCATCGTCGAAACGGCCGACGTTCTCGGGCCGGCCATTGACGTTCCTCCGGCAGCGTTCGACAAACCATTCGTTCTCGACGTGCCGCTCGGTCCGCCGTTATCTCGCCCAGTTCGGTTGCTGACGGTTGGCGATTCGACAGCGTTCTATCTGGGTCAGGCATTGGCCGAGTGGACACTCGACCATCCTGGGTACGCCACTTCGGACCTGCTCTGGTGCCAGGGCTGCGGTCTGCTGCAGGGCGGGGAAGTGACGAGCTGGGATAACACATCGCTCGCAGCTCGAAGCGTCGAAATGTTTGACGTCGACCTGCCGTCAATGGTTGCGAGGGTCCAGCCTGACGTGGTCGCACTGATGGTGACGGTGGTCGATGTCGCTGATCGCCAATGGACAGTTTCCGAGGGGCCCCTTGAGCCGACTGACATCCGGTACTTGGCGCGCCTTACTGCGGACTACCGCCAAGCAGCGCTCGACCTTCTCGATCTCGGTGTCGGTCGCATCGCGATCATTGCACCACCGCCATCGGTCGGCTTCGTGGCGCACTACGTTGAGTTTTCAGTCGACCGGTGGGACGCCCTGCGTACTGCGCTCGATCTCGTCGCCCTGGAACTTGGGCCGGAGGTGACTGTCGTCGACCTGGCGGGGTGGGCGGACGCTGCCGGAGTGACCGACGACGTCAACTGGCGGCCCGACGGCACGCACCTGACGCAGCGCAGCGCCCGCGAGGTCGCCGAGCGCTGGCTTGGCCCGATGTTGATTGGTCTCGCGCATTGAGCTGGGTGGTTCCGAGCCGAACAATCGGTGGCGCGTCGTTCATACTGGGTCTGTGACGGAGACGGGCGAGGTAACAGGTGACCCGAAGCCATCGTCTGCTCGTCGCCGTGGTCGTCCACCGGCAACCGACTCGGCTGACACGAAGCGGGCCATCCTCGACTCCGCTCGTCGCCTGTTCGCCGAACGCGGGTACGGCGCCGTGACAAACAAAGACGTGGCCACAGCGTCTGGCATCACAACGGGCGCCCTGTACCACTACGTCGAATCGAAGCTTGATCTGTATCTCGAGGTCGACCGCGATATGCAGCGCACGATCTATACGCGTTTTCAAGACGCGGTCGGCAGCTCCGAAAACTTTCTTGGCAAGCTGACAGCAGTGCTCGAGGCATCGCATCAAATGGGTGTCGAAGATCCGTCGTTAGCTGGCTTCGTTGGTGCGGTCCGGACCGACACCCGCCGACATCCTGCCGTTGCCGAGCAACTTGCTCGTTACGCCGAAGCACGTGAGCAGTTCTTCGTCGACATCGTTGACGTCGGCATTGCCACGGGCGAGATTACGCCGCTCGCAAAGCCGGCCATGGTCGAATTCGTGCGCACTGTGCTGATCGGATTGACCGAAACCGTCGGCATGTCGCCCGAACAGCATCGCCAAGCCATCGATGGCGTGACGGGCCTGCTGCGCGGCACCATTTTCACCCCGCTCGACTCAACGGACTCGAAGATCATTTTCGACTCGGCCCGTTTGCAGGGCTGAGCGCTGCTTGGATTGCGATCCGCGCGGATGTGGTTGGGTTGTCAGCCAGAATCATCACGAGCACATCGAACGTGTGCGCGAACTAATGGCTGATATCACAGGTCACAGCGAAGTACGCGACTTTCGCGCTTCGGTTCGCGAAATGCGCCGCTATCATGGCACGTCGGTCTACCCGTAGGCCGCGCGAGCGTGCCTGTGCGCACGGTCGTTGAGAATCAACGAAAACCATTCGCCCGGATCCATACAGGTGAGGAGAATCCCCTGCCAAAGCCAAAGGAAGATGCGATCGTGCTTGAGGGCGTGATCCTCGAATCACTTCCGAACGCCATGTTCAAGGTCAAACTTGAAAACGACCATGAAGTATTGGCTCACATCTCCGGAAAGATGCGGATGCACTACATCCGTATTCTTCCTGGAGACAAAGTGCAGGTGGAACTTACCCCCTACGACCTCACCCGAGGCCGTATTACGTACAGGTACAAGTAGAGAGACACCATGAAAGTACGACCCAGCGTCAAAGCAATGTGCGACAACTGCAAGGTGATTCGTCGCCATCGCCGCATCATGGTCATCTGCACCAACCCCCGTCACAAACAGCGTCAAGGCTGAACAGGAAGCACGGTTAGAAGAACAATGGCACGTATTGCTGGCGTCGACATCCCCCGCGAAAAGCGGCTGGAAATCTCGCTCACCTACATCTTTGGCATTGGTCTGCCCACATCGCAGACCATGTGCGCAGCACTCGAACTCGATCCCAACACGAAGGTGTCGAATCTGACCGAGGACGAGGTCAACAAGATCCGTTCGTATATCGATCAGAACCTCAAGATTGAGGGCGACCTGCGTCGTGATGTCCAAGGTGACATTAAGCGCAAGATTGAGATCGGCTGCCTCCAAGGTATCCGTCACCGTAAAGGCCTGCCCGTCCGTGGGCAGCGCACGCACACCAACGCTCGTACCCGTAAAGGTCCGAAGCGCACGGTTGCGAATAAGAAGAAGGCAGTGCGCAAGTAATGGCTAAGCAGACCGCAGCTCGTCGCCCTCGTAAGCGCGACCGCAAGAACGTCACGACTGGTGTCGTCCACATCAAGTCGACGTTCAACAACACGATCGTCTCGATCACTGACCCGCAGGGCAATGTCATTGCCTGGGCGTCGTCTGGTGCCGTGGGTTTCAAGGGCAGCCGAAAGAGCACCCCCTTCGCAGCACAGTTGGCCGCCGAGAAGGCGGCCCGCGCCGCACAAGAGCACGGCTTGCGCCGCGCTGAAATCCAGGTGAAGGGCCCGGGTTCGGGCCGCGACACCGCCGTCCGTTCCATCCAGAACGCTGGCATCGAGGTCATCTCGATCAAGGACGTCACCCCTGTTCCGCACAATGGCTGCCGCCTCACCAAGCGTCGGCGCGGCTAGAGAAAAGAAGCGACTGAATCATGGCTCGTTACACCGGACCCAAGCTGCGCATCTCGCGTCGGCTGGGCGTCAACATCTTCGAAAACGAAAAGGGTCGGACCGTTCTTGAGCGTCGTCCGTTCCCGCCCGGCCAGCATGGCCGTACGCGTCGTCGAGGCAACTCTTCTGAGTTCCTCGCACAGATGCAGGAGAAGCAGAAAGCCAAGTACATCTACGGTGTGCTCGAGCGTCAGTTCAAGAAGACCTACGAAGAGGCCAACAAGCTCCAGGGCCCGACAGGTGAAATCCTGTTGCAGCTCCTTGAGCGTCGTCTCGACAACATCGTGTACCGCGCCGGCTGGGGTTCAACCCGCCCGCAGGCACGTCAGTTCGTCAACCACGGGCTGATTCTCGTCGACGGCAAGCGAGTCGACATCGCCAGCTTCCGCGTCAAGCGCGGCCAGGTCATTTCTCTGTCGGCCAAGGCCGAGAAGATGATCGTCGTGCAGCACAACCGCGACACGCTCGATCGCAACCTCGTTGGCTGGCTTGAAGCTGGTGAAGGCGGCAAGCAGGTCACCGTGCGCACGCTCCCCGAGCGCGAACACATCGACGTGCCGGTCCGCGAGTCCCTCATCGTCGAGCTCTACTCTAAGTAGTCCGCTTGCGGCCGGTTGTTCCGGTCGGTTGTCTCCAAACATTTTTGTTATTTCTCGAATACTGCAGTTGAAAGGCCCCGAAACCCATGCTCGTCATGCAGCGTCCCTCCATCGAAGCCCTCGGCGAAGAGTCGAACAACCGTCAGCGGTTTGCTGTCGGCCCGCTTGAGCCCGGCTTCGGCCACACGCTCGGGAACTCGCTCCGTCGTACCCTCCTCTCGTCGATCCCAGGCGCCGCCATCGTGTCGGTTCGCTTCGACGAAGCACTGCACGAGTTCGACACGATCGGTGGCGTCGCTGAAGACATCACCGACATCATTTTGAACTTGAAGGACATCGTCGTCACCTGTCTGTCCGAAGAAGCTGTCACGCTGCGTCTCGACGCTCGTGGCGCTGCTGCGGTTACTGCTGGCGACATCGAGTGTCCGGCTGACGTCGAGGTTCTCAACAAGGAACTCCACATCGCCACGCTCAATTCGAAGGGCCGCCTGGCCATCGACCTCACCGTCGAGCAGGGCCGTGGCTACATCTCGTCGAACCGCGAAGAAGAGAACCGTACAATCGGTGTTATCCCGATCGACGCAATCTTCAGCCCGGTCCGCCGTGTGTCCTTCACGGTCGAGCCGACTCGTGTCGAGCAGGCCACCAACTACGATCGCCTCGTCATGGAGATCGACACCGACGGTTCGATCTCCCCGGCAGAAGCACTTGCCTCGGCTGGTGCCACACTGCAGGCTTTGAGCGAACTCGTTGCCTCCATGAGCGATGAGCCGCAGGGCCTCGAGCTCGGCGAAATTGTCGACACCACGGTGTCGTCCCCCGACCTCGACTTGCCGATCGAAGACCTCGATCTGTCCGAGCGTCCGAACAACTGTCTCAAGCGGGCACAGGTCAACACCGTGGGCGAGTTGCTCACGAAGACCGAAGACGACCTGCTCAACATCACCAACTTCGGCCAGAAAAGCCTCGACGAAGTGAAGGCCAAGCTCGATGAGCGCGGCCTCCAGCTTCGTGGCTGATAGCTACCAGCCGGAACGCAAGAAACGGAATCTGAATCATGCCCACACCACGCCGCTCACGTCGCTTTGGTAGCTCTGCAGCCCACCAGCGTCTCATGATGGCCAACCTCGCAGCGTCACTGTTCGCTGCCGAGGCCATCACCACTTCCGAGGCAAAGGCGAAGTTTCTCCGCCCAATCGCGGAGAAGCTGATCACCAAGGCCAAGAAGGCTCAGGAAGAGGGCCCGATGCAGGTCCACCGGATCCGTCAGATCCAGGCCTTCCTCGGCGACCGTGAGATGACCTACAAGCTGGTCCACGAAGTGGCGCCTCGCTACATGGAGCGCCCGGGTGGCTACACCCGCATCCTGAAGATGGGCACGCGTCACGGCGACAACGCCGAGATGGCCCGCATCGAACTCGTCTGAGTTCGCACACAATCGAATGAACGAAGGCCTACGGGCATGATGGAGCCGGATGTAGCGGGGCGAGAGCTCCGCAACGTCCGGCTCCTCGTCGCGTACGACGGCACTGATTTCCGTGGCTTCGCCGCGAGTGATGGTGTGCGGACGATCATGGGTTCGCTCACCGAGGTGGTGGCGAGGATCACACGGGTGTCAGTTGAATCCCTCGAACTCGTCGGCTCTGGACGCACTGATGCCGGTGTCCATGGCTGGGGCCAAGTTGTCAATGGACTGATTCCCGCTGACACTGATCTGAACCGGTTGACGGCCAGCATCAATGCGTTGCTCCGGCCCGAAATTGCGGTGCGCGAGCCCGAGTGGGTCGAAGCCGATTTCTCCGCCCGATTCTCGGCGACATCGCGCACGTATCATTACGACATCTGGAACGACCGGTCCCCGAACCCGTTGCTGGCCCGTCACGCATGGCATCTCGGGCCACCGCTCGATGTCGATGCGATGAACAGCGCCGCGCTCGACCTCCTGGGCGACCACGACTTCTCGTCGTTTTGCCGCAAGCCCAAGCCTGGGCCAGGGTACGACGAGCCATCGATGCATCGGAGGCTGCAAGCCGCGCACTGGACCTCGGAACCGTGGCACGACCTGCACCGGTCACCGCTGCTGCGCTTTGAAGTTACGGCCACGTCGTTCTGCCATCAGATGGTGCGCAGCATCGTCGGTACGCTCGTTGACGTCGGTTTCGGTCGCCTCGCTGCCGACTCGATGCCAGCCGTTCTTGCCGAGCGCAACCGGAACGCCGCTGGCCAAGTCGCTCCGCCCCATGGCCTCACCTTTCATGCCGTCAGTTTCCATGGCATCCGCTGGGACGCCTGACCTGGCGACAATCCAAGCTGAGATCAGGAGCGCAGGGGGATGGGGCGAGGAGCGTCGTCGGAGATCGTGGCTGCGATGTTGGGAAGCATCGCCAGGAGTTCGTCTGGTGGCACGGCGTGGGAGAACAGCCAACCTTGGAAGGCCTGACACCCGAGTTCGAAGAGGCGGTCACGCTGGTACGGCTGCTCGACACCCTCGGCAACGCAGGTGATCCGCAGGCTGTTGCTGAGGCCGATGATCGCTGTGGTCAGGTTCGTGGCTGCGGCATCGACGTCGATGCCGGCAACGAATCGGCGGTCAATCTTGACGCCGTCGACCGGCAGTTCAAGCAGGTGGGCCAGGCTCGAATAGCCGGTGCCGAAATCGTCAATCGACACGTGTGTGCCGGCGCGCCGGAGCTTGTTCATGTTGGACAGCGAAATGGTACTGGGAGCGAGCAGGTCAGTCTCGGTGATCTCGACGACTATCTGTTCGGGGCGTGCCTCGAGGTGCGCGCAGCGGTTCAGGAAGGAGTGGCCGAACGACGGCGAGGCGATCATCTTGGGATCGACATTGACGTGAACGTCGATGTTGCCATGGCCCGCCTGGTCAAGGCGATGTGCGAACTGGAGCGCCATTTCGAGCACGCAATCGTCGACTGCTTCGGCGAGCCCGGCCATCTGTGCGAGTGGCAGAATTTCGCCGACGCCGAGCACGCCGCGGACGGGGTGGACCCATCGGACGAGCGCCTCGACGGCCGTGACCGTTCCCCGCACGTCGACAATGGGTTGGAAGAACGGTTGAATCTCGCCGCTGTTGAGAGATGCACGGAGTTGATCGAGCTGTACCCGACGCTCGTTGATCGCATCGAATGAGATGCCGCCGGATTTGGAATGGGTGTTTCGCTTGATCGACATCAATTTGTTCGAAGCGCTCACGAGCAGGGAATCGAGTGCTCTCGGTGCCGGATCGAATGCCGTTGCTGTCCGAATCGCGAAGTTGACCTCGTGGTCTTCGAGGATGATCGATTGGCCAACATCGCGCCCGACCCGTTCGCGCAACATCTCGATGGCTGCGTCGTTGGAGGAGCGAATGGCCATGACGAACTCGTCGCCGCCGAGGCGGGCGGTGATCAGGTCGGGCCAGCGAACGTTTTCAATTCGTTCGGCCACGGCGGAAATGACTGCGTCGCCGACCGGCTCGCCGTACAGCTCGTTGATTGAGCGGAAATTGACGATATCGATCACCAAAATGCCGAGGCCGCCGCCGTCAGCCATCATGGCGCGGGCCGCCTGTAAGAAGCCATCTCGGTTGAGGAGGCCCGTGCGGTTGTCGTGCAATGCAAGGAAGTCGACTTGTTCGCGAGCGTCGACGAGTGCCGAAGCGATTCGTCCACTGACGATGTAGCCCTTGACGACTGGATCGTCGAGCAAATTGTTCACGCTGAGCTCGCAGACGTGATGGCCGCCGTCGCTGGAAAGCAGTCGCGCTTCGAAGTCGGCCGAGGCATTCGCGGGTATTGCGTGGACCCGTTCGAGGACACGGTCCCGATCGTCCGGGTGGAGATACGAGATGTAAGGCTCGGTCTGGATCAGCTCCGGATCATGGCCGAGCATGCGCGTGACCGCACGGTTGATCGAACGGATACGCCCGTCTCCTGAGAGCAGTGTGACCATCCCTTGCATGTTGTTCATGACGGACCGGAGCATGTCGACATCACCCTGGTCGAAGTCGAGCTGGTGACGATCCGTCGTGTCGCGCGCGACGATCACGATGAGGTCTTCGCCGTCCGAGCTGTCCTTGGACTTCTGTATGGCAGCGCGCAGCTCGAGGTTGACCCATGTGCCGCGACCATGGCGTGCCCGAATACGGAGCAGCTTGCCATAGTTCTTGCCGGTCACAGTTTCCATCGATGCAGCGACCAGATTGAGATCATCGGGATGGACGAGGGGGAGCACCGACTCCCCAACCACTGCGACCGAATCCCAACCGAGAACTGCGCTCGCTCGCTCGTTCGCGTAGCGCAACACCCCCGATGTGTTGATTGCGAGAACTGGATCGCCGAGCTCGTCGATGGACGGGATCGACGCAAGCAATGGTGCGTCGGCGGCATTGGCCAGGCGCCGAGACCGGTCTGATGGGTGCTGCCCGGATACGGAATCTCTCGAAAGGTCAGAGGTCATGGCAATCTCACGCCACAATATAGTCCTTGATGCTTGCAATCGAGTGGATGTACCGGCGCCGCCTGAACGCTCGACCCAGTTTTTCGACGACGTGGCGGAATATGTCAGGGCACCTGGCCGTTGATCCCGACATGGATCGTTTACGTGTCCTCATCGCATCGACACCGGTCGGCGCGCTCGGATCGGGTATCGGTGGGGGCGTCGAGCTGACATTGCACAATCTTGTGTACGGCCTCGGCTTACGGGGACACCACGTCGAAGTGGTGGCGCCGGCAAACTCGCTTCACGTTGGCGAGCGAGTCCATCAGATTGATGGTGCGTTACAGATCAGCGCCCAGGGACTCGGCCGCGAGGCCTCGACAGAGCTCCCTGCAGGCTCGGTACTTGCAGCAATGTGGTCACACATCGGGAGTCTCCAAGACGAGGCCGATGTGATCATCAACCTCGCCTACGACTGGTTGCCTTTCCACCTGACGCAGTTCTTCGATGTCCCGGTGCTCCATGTGGTGTCGATGGGTTCGCTGAGCGATGCGATGGACCACGTGATCACGGAGGTCGAGCGGCTGCGCCCCGGGCGTCTGGCAGTCCACAGCGCTGCTCAGGCTGTGACATTTCCAGACCCGAGCATCTTCCGAGTTGTCGGCAACGGCATCGTGGCTGAGCGCTACGACGTTCAGTTGACTGCGGCTGACGACGCTCCGCTCGGCTTCGTCGGTCGGATTTCGCCGGAGAAGGGCCTGGAAGATGTTGCTGAGCTGTCAGCTCGGACCGGCCGGCGTGTGCTCGTCTGGGGGATACTTCAAGACAAGGAGTATTGGCGTCGAATTCAGGCCGACTACCCAGGGGCAACCCTCGATTATCGGGGGTTCCTGCCAACCGACGACCTGCAAGCGCAGCTGAGTTCCTGCGCGGCGCTGCTGATGACACCCAAGTGGGTCGAGGCATTCGGCAACGTGGCGATCGAGGCAATGGCGGTTGGCGTCCCGGTGATCGCGTACGACCGGGGCGGTCCGGCCGAGATTGTTGACCATGGTGTCACCGGTTTCGTCGTTCCTGCTGGCGACATCGATGCGCTCGTCGAGGCGGTCGCCCGAATCGGCGAAATCGACCGTGCCGCATGTCGGCAGCGGGTCGACGACGAGTACTCGTCGGCAGCGATGGCTGATCGGGTGCTGGAGTGGATTGGTGATGTCATCGCCGCACGTGTGCGTGTGTGACGCGCACACGTTGGCTCCCCAGAACGCGCGCCGTATCATTGCACGGTTCCGTGGACCAGGCTGCTTGAGCGGTCTGCCCTTGGATGCTGCACCTGCAGTCGGATCCACTTCGAATCGAGACGAGCAAACGGCCATGGCCACATACAC
>CALAHA010000291.1 GCA_937891565.1 uncultured Ilumatobacter sp.
GCTCATTGATTTGCTCGTGGTGCACAGGGAAGCGCATGAGGTCGAAACGAAGGAAGCAGCGATCGAATCGGTTGTCTGGATTAGCTGCGGGCTGGCGTTCACCGGGGTTGTCTGGTGGTGGTTTGGCGGTGCTGCGAGCGGCGAGTACATCTCCGGCTTCCTGATCGAGAAGTCACTCAGTATCGACAACGTCTTCGTCTGGGCCCTGATTTTGGGCTACTTCAAGGTGCCGATGAAATATCAGCACCGAGTTCTGTTCTGGGGAATTTTCGGTGCGCTTGCGCTTCGAGCCATCTTCATCTTCGCCGGTGTGGCGCTGATCGAACGGTTCGACTGGATTCTGTACCTGTTCGGAGCGTTCCTGCTGTACACGGCTGCCAAGCTGATCTTCACCGACAATGATCATGTCGATCCTGGCGAGTCGAAGTTCCTCAAGTTGATCGATCGGTTTGTGCCATCGACGGACGAATTCGACGGTCAGAAACTCTTCACCAAGGCGAACGGCAAGTGGCTCGCGACGCCGCTTTTCGCTGTGCTGATGCTGATCGAGCTGACTGACGTGATCTTTGCGGTGGACTCAGTCCCGGCCGTGCTGGCCGTGTCGAACGAGCAGTTCATCGTGTTCGCATCGAATGCGTTCGCCATCCTCGGCCTCCGTGCCCTGTACTTCTTGCTGGCTGACATGCACAACCGGTTCGCATTCCTCCAACAAGGCCTGGCAATCATCCTCGCCTTCGTTGGCGTCAAGATGATCATTGCCGATTGGTACCACATTCCTACGGCGCTTTCGCTCTCGGTTATTGCCATCGTGTTGACTGCATCGATCGGCTTCTCGCTGAAGCTCACCCGAACTGACGCTGATGCCGCGCTGGTCGAAGATGCCTTCGAAGATGCCTTCGAAGATCACTCCGATCGCGAGTCGCCAGGTATCTAATTCAGAGTGCGCCTCTCGACGACGTCGCCGAGGACGCCGCGGATCGCGCTGGGCCGTAGTCTGAGCGGATGGGGATTGAGGACGACGACATCGAGCGGCTGCGGAGCACCGTGTCGATTGTCGACACGGTCCAGCAGTACGTGGCTCTGAAACGCACAGGCCGCAACTGGGTTGGCCTCTGCCCGTTCCACGCCGAGAAGTCTGGCTCGTTCAATGTCACCGAAGAGCGCGGCCGATACAAGTGCTTCGGCTGCGACAAGGGCGGTGACGTCTTCACGTTCATCCAAGAGATCGAGCACCTCGACTTCCCTGGCGCTGTCGAACACATCGCGGCGAAGGCCGGCATCCAGCTCAACTACACGTCTGCTGGCCAGAGCCAAGAACGGTCGCGGCGCAAGAAACTCACCGAACTCATGAATGAGGCGGTCGAGTGGTACCACGATCGGCTCCTCAATTCGCCTGACGCACGGCCAGCTCGTGACTATCTTCGTCGCCGCGGCCTGTCAGGAGACATTGCTCGACAGTTCAAGATCGGCTGGGCGCCCGACGACTGGGACCAGCTGTCGAGGTCGCTCGGGGCACCGCCCGACATGATGCAAGACGTCGGGCTGTCGTTCCGAAATCGCCGCAACAAAATGCAGGACTCGTTCCGAGCCCGAGTGATGTTCCCGATCCTGTCCGAATCAGGCGAGGCGCTGGCGTTTGGTGGCCGGATTCTGCCTGGCTCCGAAGACCCGGCGAAGTACAAGAACAGCTCCGAAACGCCGATCTATATGAAGTCCAAGACGCTGTACGGACTCAACTGGGCAAAGGCCGATGTTGCGAAGCACGATCAGGTCATCGTCTGCGAGGGATACACCGACGTGATCGGGTTCCATCGCGCGGGTATTCCCCGTGCGGTGGCGACCTGTGGCACGGCGCTCACCGAGGAGCACGTCCGCTTGCTCAAGCGATACGCCAGCAAGGTTGTGCTGTCCTTCGATGCTGACGCAGCTGGCCAGGGCGCAGCCGAACGCTTTTATGAATGGGAAGAGAAGCACAAGGTTGAAGTGCTCGTTGCCCGTCTGCCCGACGGAAAAGACCCAGGCGACCTTGCCTCATCGCAGCCGGAGGCGCTCGTTGCTGCTATCGAGAAGCCGGTGCCGTTCCTCAAGTTTCGGCTTGAGCGCACGATGCGTGGTCGCCAGAAAGACTCGCCCGAACATCGAGTTCGGCTGGCCGAAGACGCCATGGCAGTGGTGAACGAACACCCGAACAAGTCGATTCGCATGCTCTATGCCGGCGAGGTCGCAGCTGAACTGTCGATGCCGGTGAGCGACATGGTCCGCATTGCCGAACGCGGTGTCCGTCGGCCTGCGATCCAGGTACAGGCAAAGCGGTCCGCAGGGCCCATCCAGAACGCTGAATTCGCAGCCCTCGTTCTTCTCGTGCAGGAGTGGGATTCGATCGCTCCGTGGCTGACTGAGCAACTGTTTGATAACGACATCAACCGGATGGCGTTCCTTGCGCTTGCCGAAACCGACGGCGACCTCAATAAGGCGATCGCGGCTGCGCCACCCGATGCAGTTGACGTGCTCGAACGAGCCGCAGTTGCCGATTTAAATCTGGTGGCCGATGTCGAGGCTCGAAATCTGATCCGAGCAGCGTGTCGGCGGGAACTACAACATCGAAACAAGGTGATCGATCCCGAAGCAATGGCTGAGGATCGCCAGGCCAAGATCGATATCGAAGCCTTGGAGAATGCCGACAAGGAGCGTGCTCTTGCGGCAGCTGAGTCGTTGCTAGGTTGGCTAGATCGACGAACAGGGGAACGCACCGATGGGGACGACTGAATTCGATCCTGCGGCAACGTTGCCGGCTGGCGCGCCATTCAGCGGCGTCGACATTGGTGAATGGGGCAAGCTCGTCAAACAGGGCCGAGCAACCGGTGAGGTGCATGCTGAAAAGGTCGCCCACGTACTGCGCCACGTCGAACTGACCGGCGACGTCCTCGATCAAATCCAGTCAGTGATGGCCGAACAGGGCATCATCATCGATGACGCCGTCGACACTGACGATCACGACACCCCGGTCGCCATTGTTCGTGAGCTCATGGTCAACGAAGTCGGCGCCGAGCCCGAAGACGCTGACGAGCAACTGCTCAGCCGTCGCCGTGGCCGCCGGACAAAGAAGTCGCAGCCGAAGGGCGAGGGCGGCACGTCCGACGCTGTTCGGATGTACCTGCGCGAGATTGGTCAGGTCGACTTACTGACCACCGATGACGAACGCCGATTGGCCCAACTCATCGAAGAAGGCCTGGTCGCTGCCGGCAAGATCGATGAAGCAGCCGAGGCTGTGTCGTCGATCGATGGTGTCGAAGAGCGCATGCTGTTGCGGGCTGTGAGTCGCGGCGAGCGAGCCAAGAGCGAATTGACCCAGGCCAATCTGCGCCTCGTGGTGAGCATCGCCAAGCGGTACTCCGGCCGGGGCATGCAACTGCTCGACCTGATCCAAGAAGGCAACCTCGGCCTCATGCGGGCCGTCGAAAAGTTCGACTACACCAAGGGCTTCAAGTTCTCCACCTACGCCACATGGTGGATCCGTCAGGCGATCACTCGTTCGATTGCCGATCAGGCTCGCACGATTCGTATTCCGGTGCACATGGTCGAGCATATGAACCGTGTCACCCGGGCCAAGCGCACGATGCACCAAGAGCTCGAACGGGAGCCATCAATCGAAGAGATCGCTGTTCGCGTCCAGCTCGAACCCGACCGTGTGCGGGAACTCTTGCGCATCTCACAAGACCCGCTCTCGCTCGACTCGCCAGTTGGCGAAGAAGATGAGTCGAATCTCGGCGACTTTATTCAGGACGAATCGGTCGAAAGCCCCGCCGACGCTGCGACGAAAATGATGCTGTCCGATGCGGTCGGTGAGGTACTCGGCGAACTGTCTGAACGCGAGCAGGAAATTGTTCGGCTGCGCTTCGGCCTTGACGGCGGTCAGGCCAAGACGCTGGAAGAAGTCGGCAAGGCATTCGGTGTCACTCGTGAGCGAATTCGGCAAATCGAAGCGAAGACACTCGCCAAGCTCCGACACCCTCAACGCAGCCAGCGCCTACGGGAGTTTCTCGAAGTCGAGTAGATCTCTCGAAAATCGGCGTGGGGGCCTGGCCCCGCGCCGATAACCTCGCCCACGGCTTCTGCCTTCCGGGGTAGCTCAGCTGGCAGAGCAGCGGACTGTTAATCCGCTTGTCGTGGGTTCGAGCCCCACCCCCGGAGCAACGACGAAGGCCCACCGAGGAATCGGTGGGCCTTCGTCGTTTTCTGTGTGTTTGTGGGGCGACCGGGGCTCGAACCCGGGACCGAGGCATTATGAGTACCGTGCTCTAACCAACTGAGCTATCGCCCCATTTGCGCCTATGCGTCGGGTTGTTCGATGGCGTCGAGGAAGGCGTTGACGTCGGGCTCTTCGCCGCCGACGAGCCAGATAGTGAGTTCACCTGGGTTGTCGCTGTCTTCGTCGTCTTCAGCGTCTTGCCAGGGAAGAACTCCGTCGACAAAATAGCGATCGACGGTGATGTCTTCTTTGTCGGGATCGACCGGCGCCACGATCGCTATTTCGACTTCGGTGTCTGGCGGCTGGTCGCTGAGAATGTCGATCAGTTCGTGAACTCGCATGGCTGCTTCCTGCCAGTGACTGG
>CALAHA010000292.1 GCA_937891565.1 uncultured Ilumatobacter sp.
ACTTGACCGGCGCGTTCCTGACCGGCGCGGACTTGACCGGCGCGAACCTGGCCTTCGCGAACCTGACCGACGCGAACCTGACCGCTGTGATCGGTTGGGACACCGTGAAAGGCAAAGACTCGATCCGCGGCCTCGACACGGCAACCGGCGTACCGGACTGACGCTCGCGCTGTATCGCGCTCCCGCCTGCCTTGGCGATAGCTAGGCAGGCTTGTCGGCATACACCCACGATGACAGTGAGCGGGCGTTCCGTTGCTCCCCCGGTTGCTCCCTGGCCGAAAAACACAAAACCCTGGCAGATGATTTGTGGTCATCTACCAGGGTCTTTACGGTCGGGCTGACAGGATTTGAACCTGCGACCCCTTGTCCCCCAGACAAGTGCGCTACCAAGCTGCGCTACAGCCCGTACCGAGGCACAAGTGCCCCGTATGTGAGAGCCGAACTCTATCGACCGAATCGGGGGTCGAGTGTTCTCGTGAAGAATCTGCGCACCTGGTGCGCAAACAAATCACGCGAAGCTCAGATGAACACATCGACCAGTCGGAAACCGAGGTACAGAACCAGCGCAACCACCATCAACTTGAAGTGCCACGGAGCCTTCTCGTCCGCGGCCGTTTCAGCGTCGCTGTGGCCCTCAATGACCTGTTCCCCGCAGACCGGGCAGGTGCCGTCGCCCTGCATCGAGTTCGGCGTCCAGTACTTTGCGCAAGGCTCGCACCACGGCATCATCGGCTCGATTCAGGCGCGCTTACGGACACGGAGTTTGATCGGCGTGGAACCCATGTCGAGGTCTTCGCGGATTCGACGCTCGAGGTAGCGCAGGTAGGTGCGGTCGAGTTCGCGGTTGACGAACAGGGTGAACGTCGGTGGATCGGTCGCTCCTTGCACGGCGTAGAGCACGCGTGCGCCACCAGAGTGCGGCTGAGCCTGTTGAGCTGCAGCGATGATTTTGTTGACGCTCTTGGTCGGTACACGCTTGTGGTACTGACGGATCGATTCCTGCAGCAACGGCTGCAGTTTGTGCACGTTCTTGCCGCTCAGTGCCGAAATTTTCAGCACCGGTGCATCGCCGAGGAACGCAAGCTTGCGGGTGACTTCGGACTGCACTTCGAGTCGATCCTCGCTGCCGACCATCTCCCACTTGTTTAAGACGATGATAATCGGGCAACCCGATGCGTCGACTCGCTCAGAGAGCCGCTGGTCTTGGCCGGTGACGCCGACCGTGGCGTCGATCACGAGCAGCGCAATGTCTGAATCGTCGATTGCTCGCAGCGCACGAACGAGGGAGTAGTACTCGGCAGAATCGTCGATCTTGCCGCGCTTACGCATGCCAGCGGTATCGACAAACACGATCGGTCCGTCCTCGGTTTCGACGAGCGTGTCGATTGCGTCGCGAGTCGTGCCAGCAAGGTCATGGACCACGGCCCGATCGGCGCCAACGAGATGGTTAAACAGTGTCGACTTGCCGACGTTCGGACGGCCGACAATGGCCACCCGAGGCGGCGGCTTGTTGTCGCCGAGGTCAATGATCGCGTCGATCGCTGCGAGCTGCTCTTCGGTGAAGTTCGACCCGTCCTCTTCGTCGACTTCGACTGCTCGCTGAGGGAGCAACGCGATCACCTTGTCGAGCAGGTCACCCGCACGGCGGCCATGGAGAGCGCTCGTTGGAATGGGATCGCCGAGCCCGAGGCCCATGTACTCCCAGATCTCACGCTCGCGACGGGAGTTGTCAGCCTTGTTCGCAACGATCAAAACTTCGGTGCCGGTACGGCGAACCCAGTTGGCAATCAACTGGTCATCGTCGGTCAGCGGCGCCGAGGCATCGACGACAAAGAGGACAACATCGGCTTCGCGTACCGCCTCTTCCACCTGACGAGACACCTTGGCTTCGAGTTCGGACCCGCCAGGCATCCAGCCGCCAGTGTCGACAACGAGGAATGGGACATCGAGCCACTCGGCCTCGAGCACCTTGCGGTCACGAGTGATGCCAGGCCTGTCTTCGACAATCGCCTGCTGGCTGCCGACAATGCGGTTGAACAATGTCGACTTGCCGACGTTCGGGCGGCCGATGATGACGACGCTCGGCAAATCGGCGTCGGGGTCAGCTGGCATCATCTCGTCGAGATCGCTGATTGCCTCGGGGTCGAGGTCGAGCGGGTTATTCGGGAGCTGGGCCCCACCGCGCAAAGCGTTGGTGGCGTCGTCGGTACTCATGCTGGTGTCCCTGCGGATTGTTCGAGCGCCGCGCGGAGCGCGATGCCGTCGGTGGTGATGACCTCGACAGGCCGTGGAAGATCAGAGATGGCAACGCCATCGAGGAAGCGGCCGTCGTCAGACAGACAAACGTCCGGCAGTAAATAGCGATGCCCTTCGGGTTCGGCTGCGAGCACGCGGCTGACATCTTCGCCGGTCATCAGGCCAGTGACGCCGGTATTGCCGCCGAAGAACTCGTTGGCAACTGTCAAGATGCGCACGTCAGTGCGGCCAATGGACTCGACAAGCGGTGTGATGACAGGTGCCCCGAGTGGCCCCGTCAGCACGCCGACCGGTGCCGTGCGGCGCGGACGAAGCTGGATACCGGAGGCGACGGAAGCCGCTGCGCTTGCGGCGGAGTCTGCAGCCGGGCCACAACCGCTTTGGCGGAGCCCCGTATAGGCCGCTGGGTTCGGCGGTGCATCGACAGCGGCGAAGAAGCCGCGCTGCACGCCGGTGGCTTCGGCAGCGGTGCCGTAGAACTCGGCCTCGAAGGTACGGGCCATGCCGATGCCGTCTTCGTGCATCGGGAAGCCGTCGTAACGTTCCGCCTCGGGGAACGGTCGCTGCGCCATCAAGTAGTACTCGTCGGCGGCGTAGACCATCCGCTTTCCGAGCGTGGTCTCGAAGATGTCTTGCCAGTCGGTGACCGTGTCAACGACTGCTTGCGCCTCGGCAAGCGTGTGAAAACGCATTGCTGACTCGTCGTTGAACTTCGAGATGCCGAGCGGCACGACGGCGACCGAGTCGAGTTCGGGGTACTGGTCGAGCACGCCGGCGAGTGTGTCGTCGAGGATTGCGCCGTCATTGACGCCTGGGCAGACAACGATCTGCCCCTTCACGACGATGTCGTTGTCAAGCAGTGCCCGCAGCCAACGCAGGCTCATACCGCCCCGCTTATTCTTCAACATCGCGCTGCGGATGTCTGGGTCGGTCGAGTGGATGCTGACGTGCAGGGGCGACAAGCGCTCCGTGATGACACGTTCGAGGTCAGCCTCGGTAAACCGGGTCAGCGTCGTGAAGTTGCCGTACAGGAACGACAACCGATAGTCGTCGTCCTTCAGATACAGGCTGCGCCGCATCCCCTTTGGCAGTTGGTAAATGAAGCAAAATTCGCAGTGGTTGTCGCAGGTCCGAACCCGGTCAAACACAGCG
>CALAHA010000293.1 GCA_937891565.1 uncultured Ilumatobacter sp.
CAGCTTCCCCCTCCCGTGCATGCCTCTTGTGCTATGGCAAAACCATCGGCGCCCAACCCACGTGCGGCCTTGCCAACCAAACCAATTTTCCCATAAGTCAACGACAGCCTGAAGAACCACTTCCGGCCCGAGTTCCTCAACCGCATCGACGAAACCATTGTCTTCCACGAGCTCTCGCGAGATGAAGTGCTCCAGATGGTCGACATGCAGTTGGTGCGCCTCACCGGACAGCTCGAGAGCCAGGGTCTGGGTATTGAGGTCAAGCAGTCCGCCAAAGAACTGCTCGCCGAACTCGGTTACGACCCGCAACTCGGTGGCCGCCCGTTGCGACGTGCGATCCAGCGCCACATCGAAGACTCGCTGTCCGAGAAGATCCTGTACAAGGCGTTCTCGGCAGGCGAGATCATCGTGGTCGACACTGAGGAAGATCCCGAGCGCGACGGCAAGAAGAAGTTCACTTTCACTGCCGTTGAAGGCTTCGTGCCCCCCGCGTCAGTCGAACTCGAGATGACCGCGACCGAAAAGCCGGCAACCCCGCCGGAGGTTCAGCTGCCGCCACCTGAAGCAGCCGAGTAATCTCAGCGATCTACTGATCGAACGCCCCGACGGCCAGCCGTCGGGGCGTTCGTCGTTTTCGGTTCACGGTCCAGCGCTTGCCGCCTTTCGGGCGCTACCGCGCGACATAATGGCGAATGTGATTCGGCGGCTGATGGCTTTTCTGGCGCTTGCCGTCGCGCTGACTGCATGTCAGCTCGATGTGACTGTTGACGTGGTCGTTGATCCCGACGGGGTCGGCCAGATCGCGGTGACCATTGTGGCCGACCAAGAGATCCTCGATCAGATCCCAACGCTTGCCGATGATCTCGTCCTCGACGACGTGATCGAAGCCGGCTGGTCCATCGACGGGCCACGTGCCCCAGACGATGGCTCAGGCGGGCTCTTCCTCCAGATGACACACCCTTTCCGCTCACAGGGCGAAGCAACGAACCTGCTGCAGTCCCTCGGCCCACCCTTCACTCAGATGGAAGTCGGTCGCGGCCGCAACGGTGACGTCACTACCAACCAGCTCCGAGGTCGACTCGTGCTCGTCGACGGATTCGACTCGTTCGCCGACGCCGACCTTGTCGCTGCAGTCGGATCACAGCCGTTCGCCGCGCAAATCGCCGCCGCCGGCGCAACGCCAGAAGAAAACATGTCGGTCACGGTCCGAGCCTCGCTGCCCGGCGTCTTGGAGAGCGACACAACGAACGTCGAGCCGAACCAAGCCGGCATCCTCGAGTGGGCAGTCCCGCTCGACGGCACGGCACTCCAATGGCAAGCCGAGACCACGCAGCAACCCGGAGAAGGTCAGCGTTGGGCCCGCCCGCTGTCAATCGCTGCGCTCGTCGCTCTCGTTGGCTGGGTCGCATTCATGGGGCTATTCATCATCTACGTGGCGTTCGCCCGCTTCCGTCGAGCTCGCGCCTACAAGCACCGCCATCTCAGCCGACCCTAGGCCCCTTCAGATCGGACGCCAGTCGAGGACTCACAACTGCCGGCGAAGACGGCCAGCGACGACGTCGCTGCGTTCCGGCAGGAACGGGTTGTGACACCACATCTCTAGGGTGGCACCCATGGCCAAGTCGAGCGGCAAGATCCGCATTGTCTACGCGTGCAGCGAATGCGGTTCGTCGTATCCCAAATGGTCGGGCCAGTGTGGCAGTTGCGGTGACTGGAACACCCTCTCCGAAGAGATCGAAGGCCCGGGCGACGCCCTCAAGGCTCCCCCACCACCGACCAATCGACCGGGCCCGATGCTCATTGGCAACGTGGGCACCGAAGCCGGCCAGCCGAGGTCGACGCAGATCGACGAACTCGACAGAGTACTGGGCGGCGGCATCGTGCCCGGTGCCGTCATGTTGCTCGGCGGCGAGCCCGGCATCGGCAAGAGCACGCTCTTGCTGCAGCTCCTCGCATCGTGGGACGGGCCGACGCTGTATGTCAGCGCAGAGGAGAGCGCCCAGCAGGTGCGGCTCCGCGCGGAACGGCTCGATGCAGTCCGACCCCAACTCTGGCTCCATGCCGAGACCTCATTGCCGCACATTCTGGAATCAATCGAAGAGACCAAGCCCGAGCTGGTCGTCATCGACTCCATCCAAACCGTCTTTGACCCATCGCTCGGTTCGCTACCCGGCAGCGTCGGGCAGGTCCGGGGTTGCGCGCAGCGACTGGTCAACGTGGCCAAGGAACGCGACATTGCAATCGTGCTCGTCGGGCACGTCACGAAGGACGGTGGCCTCGCCGGGCCGCGAGTGCTCGAACACGTCGTCGACACCGTCCTGCAATTCGAAGGCGACAAACATCATGCCCTCCGGCTGCTGCGAGCTTCCAAGCATCGGTTCGGCCCAACCAACGAACTCGGCATCTTCGAAATGGCAGGCGTCGGCCTGATCGGCGTGCCTGATCCATCGACCATGTTCCTCTCCGATCGCCGGACCGGCATTCCGGGTTCAGCGGTCGTCCCGACGATGGAAGGGCAGCGACCGATCGTGGTCGAGGTCCAGGCACTGACCTCGCCGGGCGTTCCAGGCGTGCCGTCGCGACGGAGTGCACTGGGCCTCGACGGCCCGCGCCTGTCGATGCTGATGGCCGTCCTCGGGCGCCGCGCTCGGCTCCCCGTCGGCGAGAACGACGTCTATGCGTCAACCGCCGGCGGCGTGAAGCTCGTCGAACCCGGCCTCGACCTCGGCGTCTGCCTCGCAGTGGTCAGCGCACTACGCAATCAGCCAATGCCTGCCGACGTCGCTGTGTTCGGCGAGGTCGGCCTCGGAGGCGAACTCCGTCAGGTTGGCCAAGCTGCACGTCGACTCACCGAAGCGGCACGCCTCGGGTTCTCTCGCGTGGTCGTTCCCGCAAATTCACCTGACGGCGACGGCGCAATCCGCGTCATTCGCGCCAAGACGCTGAGCGAAGCCATTGCTGCAGTCGGCCTCAACGCACAGGGCTGAGCGTCAGCCGCCGACACGCTGCCGTCCAAACCCAATTCAGGGCCCAGCAGTTGACGTCGGGGCAATTGACAGAACCCTGTGAGCCAATCTCGCGTAAGCTGCGATTGTGGAGTACCGGTACAAAGGGGCAAACGAGAAGATGCGCAATGCGCTCGCTCGCGTCTCGCCTGGCACTCCGCTGCGCGATGGCATCGACCGCGTGGTGCGAGCAAAAGCTGGCGCGCTCCTTGTCCTGAGCGACGAACCTGACGTTCTGTCGATCTGTTCCGGCGGGTTCCTTGTCGATGCCCCGTACAGCCCGCAGCGGCTGTCCGAATTGGCGAAAATGGACGGTGCCATCATTATTTCGTCCAAAGGAGGGCGAATCGCACGAGCGAATGTGCACCTCGTTCCCGACCCGACTGTCCCGACCAGCGAGAC
>CALAHA010000294.1 GCA_937891565.1 uncultured Ilumatobacter sp.
CAAAACCGCAATCGTGGTATCTCGACCTCAACATGATCGCTGGGTACGTCACCGGCGCTGGCGCTCGGGCATATCACCACACCGCTCCGATCTCGATGCTCATGTCGCTCCACGCGGGCCTCGGCGTCGTGCTCGACGAAGGGCTCGACGAAGTCCGCGCCCGTCACCAGGCCGCTGGCGATGCCGTCAAGGAGGGAATGCAGCAGCTCGGCTTCGAACTGTTCGCGGCCGAGGGGCACCGCTTGGCGCCGCTCAGTTCAATCTCTATCCCCGAGGGTCGCCTCGGTGCGCTGAGCGAAGCCGAAGTGCGAACGCAACTACTCCGTGACTACGGCATCGAGATTGGCGGTGGGCTCGGCCCCGTGGCCGGCAAGGTCTGGCGTATCGGCACAATGGGCCACACTGCTCGGCAGCGCAACGTCACGACGCTGTTGGCAGCGCTCACCGACATCGTCGACTGACCGACTCAGTCGACGCCGACGTCACCAATCAAGTCGGCTTCGGTAAGGCGGCGAGCCAACTGCCGGGTACGCAGTAAATCATCGTCACGGAACGCTTCGAACGCTGCAGCCCGCGAACGCGCGATCGTAATGGCCTCGGCTGGCATGACGGGGATGAACCGGACCGCGTTGCCTGGCCTGAGCTGGCAGAAGGCGTCGAGATCGGCGCCCACCACCGTGGCGATCTTGGGGTAGCCCCCGGTCGTCTGATGGTCGGCGAGCAGCACCGTTGCCACGCCATCACCGGCTACTTGCACCGAGCCGCGAACAACGGGCTCAGACGGGATCGAAAGGGCTGCATCGAGGTCGAGTTGCGGCCCGTCGAGACGCACGCCCATCCGGTCGAACCCTTCGGTGAGCGAGAATGGGACCGCCACGAAATGCTCCAGTGCTTCGGCGCTGAACCGATGGTCCTGCGGCCCGAGCACAACTCTGACGGCGCCGTCGACGAGATCGTTGCTGTCGAATACCGCGACCGCACCGTCGAGGATCGGATCCGCTCGCGCGGCTGACACCTCCACGTCGAGGCCCGCAGTCACGCGGCCACCACCGAGCCCGGACAGCGAGTGTGTTGCCGTGTGCCCGAGCCATCGCGGTGCGACGATTTCACCTGCGACGGCCAGGTAGGCCCAGCTACCGCTCGGCCCCGAAGCAAGGGCAATCTGGTCCCCCGGTACGAGTGTGACCACGATGTTCGACCCGACCTCAACACCATTCACCGAGGTCCGGAACCGACCACCAACGACTGCGACCGTGAGGCTCGTGCCGACGCATGCAAACGATGCGCCCGCACGCGACACCTCGACGGCGGTGGCTCCGGCAGGGTTGCCGAGCACAACATTCGCAATGGCGTGCGCACTGCGATCCATCGGTCCGGAAGCGGGAATGCCGTACCGGAGGTGGCCGATTCGGCCGCCGTCTTGGAACGTGACCAGCGGGCCCGCCGACACGACTCGCAGCGATGCCGGGTTCATCGCGCGGCCTCGTACTCATCGAGTGTGATGCGATCGAACACGATCTCGTCGCCCGGTCGAAACGCGAACGGTGCGTCGGGTTGATCAGGGAGCACGCGGAAGTGCGTGCGACCAATCACAGACCAGCCGGTTGGCATCTCGATCGTGGTGATCAAGCACTGCCCCCCGGCAATGATCACGCTGCCAGCAGGAACGCCCCGCACCGGCTGCAGCTTGCGGGGCACGTTAATCGAAGCCGGCACACCGCTCAGGTAGGCGTAGCCGGGCGCGAAGCCGTACATGACCACTCGGTACGAACCTGCGAGGTGTGCCTCGACCACACCGGCCGGGCTGAGCCCGCTGTGCGCAGCGACCGCTTCGAGGTCGGGAGCGACACCGAGGTCGTAGCACACCCCAACATGGTGACGGCTTGGCTCGACAGCAACTGCACCCGTGGCGTCGAGTTGGTTGATCACCGCGCACACGGCGTCGTGGTCGGTGACGAGCGGATCAAAGACGACAAGCAAGCTGACGTACGCCGGCACGGTCTCGACAAGGCCGACGACGCGACCTCCGTCGATGGCTCTGTTGATTGCCTGGTCGAGCGCAACGACCTGCCGGTTGGCCTGCTCAGTGAACTCGGATGCAAGTTCGACGAGTACTGCGCTGTCGCCGACCGGAGCGAACCGGTTCACGACGAGGCAGCAAAGCTCGCCAGCTCAACGCCAGCGGCGAGGAGACGCGCACGGAGCTGTGTGGTCATGTCGACAGCACCTGGCGAGTCGCCGTGGACACAGATCGAATCGGCCGCCAACGGTATGGATGCGCCGTCGACCACCGGCATCAGGCCCGTCTCGAGAAACCCGAGCAACCGGTCAGCGGCCTCTGCTGGGTCGTGAATCAGCGCACCCGGTGCACTGCGTGGAACCAGTTGTCCGTTGGCCTGGTACCCGCGATCGGCAAACACTTCGGAGAACACCTGTGCACTGGTCTTGCGGGCGGCATGCTCGATCTCGGTGCCCGAGATGGCAAGGATCGCAAGCCGTTCGTCGAGCTGACGAATGGTGTCAACGAGTACCCGAGCCACGCCGGCATCGCGCGCTGCCAAGTTCGCCAGCGCACCGTGGGCCTTCACGTAGCGCACCTCGACGCCCACCAG
>CALAHA010000295.1 GCA_937891565.1 uncultured Ilumatobacter sp.
AAACCAACGGCCGAGGCTTTATTGCACTCGCAGCGCTGATCTTCGGCAACTGGCGAGCGAGCGGGGTCATGGCCGGCGCGATGCTCTTTGGTTACCCATTCGCCATCTCACTCAACGACTTCGATGAAACCGGCAGCGGTGTCGCCACTCGTGCATTGCTGCTCGTCGTTGCGATCGGCCTTGCTGGATATGCAATCTTCACGTATCGCAAGGGCGCAACGAAGTCCGATCCTGCTCCTCGGGCAACCGGCTCGGGAGCGAACGACCAATCCTTCATGAAGTCGCCGACCGATTCATATATGTCGGGCGTCGCCGCTCTGGGCGGACCGAACGTGCTGCTCGCAACGATCCTCGCGTCGATCACCTTTCTGTGGTATCTGCTCACTGATCGAGCCGCCGACTGGGTGCCGAACACGATGCCGTATGCGCTCGTGCTTGTCGTCTTGGTCTTTGCAAGCCAGAGCCTGAAGGCGCCTGCTGCCGACGGGCAGCCGTACCGCCGCGGCGAAGCCTGATCGCGGTAGCAGCCTGATCGCGGTAGCAGCCTGATCGCGGTAGCAGCCTGGCCGTTCGCGCCAGTCATTCGTTTCACGGGTTCACGAACCCGCCCAGGTTGCGCACAACTGATGCGCTTCTCTTCGACATCAACGACAACCAGGAGTCACTCATGAAGTTCGGCGTCGCATTTGCCAACACGGTCACTTTCACAACGGGAGAGGGCGCCGCAACGCTGGCCAAAGCTGCCGAGGCGGCGGGGTTCGAGTCGCTGTGGACCGTCGAACACATTCTGTATCCCGAGGGGTACGAATCGACCTACCCGTACGCGCCAGACGGCAAAATGCCTGGCTCGGGTGACAGCCCGATCCCAGACCCGCTGATTTGGCTTGCCTACGTGGCAGCGAACACGACCACGTTGAAGGTGGCCACGGGCATCTCGCTGTTGCCCGAGCGGCATCCCGTGATGTACGCCAAGGAAGTAGCCACGCTCGACTCGATGTCGAACGGTCGTCTGATGCTCGGCATCGGCATCGGTTGGCTCCGTGAAGAGTTCGATGCGCTCGATGTCCCGTGGGAGGGACGCACCCGCCGCACCGAGGAGTATGCCGACGTGATGCGCGAGCTGTGGAAGGCCGATGGCGTGTCGTACGACGGCGAGTTCATCAATTTCGAGAACATCTCTTCAAACCCGAAGCCGACCAACGGTTCGGTGCCGATTCATATCGGTGGCCATAGCGAGGCTGCCGCTCAGCGGGCTGGTCGGATGGGCGACGGGTTCTTCCCGGCCAAGGGCAACATGGCCGAGTTGATCGACATCGCCAAACAGACTGCCGCCGATGCGGGCCGCGATCCCGATGCGATCGACATGACCGGTGTCCACGCAGGCATTTTCGGCGCCGATCCCGCAGCAGCAGTCGAGGAAGCAGCATCGTGGGGCGTCGATCGACTTGTGGTGCCGGCATTCATGTTCATTGGCGACACCGAACAGAAGATGGCCGAGTTCGCTGCGAAGGTCATCGCGGCCTGACCGGGCAATTGTTCGTTCAGCCGGGCGAGTTCCGCCGCAATCGAGTTGGGCTCGAACACCAGGCTTCAACTGGCGCGGAGAATTCAGTGCAGGTGATTGTGGAGCGTGTCAATGTGGTCGATGTCGACCGCACCCATGCCGACAAGCGCAGCGTTTCCTGGTCGAGAGCCGGTGCCGGTGAACGACAGGACCGAGGCAGGCTCATGTTCGACCGAGGCAAGCGCCGTTGCCCAGGTGGGGCCGGTTCCGTCGGCGCACGCCACCACAAGTGTCCGGTCGGCCATGGCGTGGACCACGGCGTCGCGGGCGCGCGCTGTTGCTGCCGATGCGGTGGTGTCAGGAACGAATGGGCTGACCAGGCAAAGTGCCTGCTGCTGGACGAGCTTTCGAACGTCGGGGGAGCGCGCTGCACGGTTGATGCCATCGGCTGCCACGACGATCGGTGTGCTGCGGCATGCGCCGGACTCATCGAGCACCACAGCATCGATTGCCTGACCGTCGCCGTTTCCTGATTGGCCGGGAGCACCAACCACGGTCGCCCAGCCGGCGACGACGGCTGCTGCGACTGCTTGTCGAACGATTGGTTCAATGGCATCGTCGATCGCATCAGTGACGATCGCGAGGCGACGGAGCAGCAGTACGTCGGTCGCCCCGGCAGCGAAAAGATGCGGTGGACAGCCGTGCTGCATTCGGTCGCGGAGCAGAACGGGAAATCGTTCGTCGAGGGCCGAGAGCAACGTGATGCCGCCCTCGCTTAGCCGTTCGATTTCAAATGCGAACGCTCGTGTGGCATCGAGCAAGCCGGTCAGGCGCTTTTCGGACACATCGCCCTGCGCGACTTGGGCGCGCACGGTGGCGTCGGTGAGGAGTGCGCCGACGTTGATGCCGAGCGCATCGGTCCGGTCGACGAGGCCCCAGAACTCGCGGGCCTTGAGCGGGGCGACGTCGAGGCGCGTGAGCTGATTGCTGAGCAGGAGTGCTGCGAGATGCGTGTCGGAACTCATCGTGAGCCGATCATGGCACGTCGATTGACCTGGGTGGAGTGATCTTGGGGCTCGCTGGTCAGGCCCGGCGACCGAGGGCGAGCGCGAGGACGACAGGGAAAACGGGGCCGCTTCCGCTGCGTGACATCATCCGCCCGATCTCGTTGAGGGTCCACCCGGAATCGACGAGGTCGTCGATCAGTAGCACCGGTCCGCTGAGTGGGGGCTCGCCGAGTGTAAAAGCTCCGGCGACGTTGGCTGCCTGATGCGGGCTGTTCTGCATCTCGACCTGTGGCGGCCGTTGCTCGGCACGCTCGACGAGTGGCACGTACGCAATGGCGAGCGCCTCTGCGACCCGCTGAGCGAGCGACGGTACGAGTGCACCGGTTCGCTCGGAAGGGACCGCAGCGACCCAGGTTGGGGCGGGCGACGGCGCCCACTCGGTGATCATTTCGACCAGCGCCCCGACCAACTCGTCGGCAAAGTGGCCGTCGCGGCGGCCCTGTTGAACCAACGGGCCCCAACCACTGTCGCCCCAGTGAGCAAGTGTGCGGCCCTCCTGGTTGCGTTCACCGACAGGTATGCCCTGCTTCTTTGGTTCGATCATCAGCGGGCGGTTGCGGAGGAAAGCTTCGGCTGCAGCAATGAGCTGTGTCGATGTGCTGGGCTGAATGAACTCGTTGCGACAGTTGTCGCAGATACCGCAGCCTTGCCCGAGGTCGTCGTCGAGTAGGTCGGTCAGGAACCGCATACGACATCCAGTCGTTTCGGCGTAGTCGAACATCAACTGCTGTTCGAAGCGCCGGGCGTCGGTGACTGACTGGATTCGGTCGTGCGGGTAGGCCCACGCAGCGAGTGTGCGTTCGTAGCTCTGGCCCTTCACCCGACGCACCACACCTTCGACATCGAGTTGCTTGAGAGCGAGTTCGATCTTGGCCCACTTCACGTCAACCTGCGATGCGATATCGCGCAACGAAACCGGTCCTGCTGCTTCGTCAAGCACTGCGAGTACGGCGTCGATGTCGACAGGGTCGGGGAATGCCTGATCGATGAAGTAGTCCTGAATGTTGACGTCTTCCTTGCCGCACAGCAGCAGGGCACGGCTGTCATCGAGGGCACGGCCAGCGCGGCCGACCTGCTGGTAATAGGCGACTGGCGAGCCAGGCATCTGGAAGTGGATAACGAAGCCGAGGTCGGGCTTGTCGTACCCCATGCCGAGTGCGGAGGTGGCAACGAGCGCCTTCAAATCATTTGTTTTGAGGCGGTGCTCGAGCACTTCACGATCTTCGTTGATGGTCGCACCTGAGTAGCCCTCGACGTCGTGGCCCTGGCGTTTGAGCCAGCTGGAAACGTTGTCGACGTCGCGGATGGTGAGGCAATAGATGATGCCCGACCCGGGCATCGAGCCAAGTTGTTCGGCGAGCCATGCAAGCCGTTCGGCCTGTTGGCTGAGCTTCACCGCGCTCAGCGCCAAGCCGTCGCGATTCAACGTTCCGCGGTAAGTGGTGATGTCGGTACCGAGCTGATTGGCGACGTCCTCGACGACGCGGCTGTTGGCGGTTGCTGTACAGCCGAGCACGGGCACGTTGCCGTCGCCGAAGTTACTGATTAAGCGGCCGATGCGCCGGTAATCGGGTCGGAAGTCGTGGCCCCAGTCGGAGATGCAGTGCACCTCGTCGATGACGACGAGCCCGGGTCGGCTGCCGAGGAGCGGCATGGCCTGCTGTGCGAAGTCGGGGTTGGCGAGCCGCTCGGGCGACACGAGGACGAGGTCGACACTGTCGCTCTGTAGCCGGTTGCTGAGTTCGTTGACCGTGGTCTTTGACGACGAATTGACCGTCATGCACCGGAGCCCGAGCCGTTCCGCCGCTTCGATCTGGTTGCGCATCAGGGCAAGCAGCGGAGAGATCAGCAGGGTCGGTCCGAGACCCTGCTCGCGGAGAAGGTGGGTGGCAAGAAAGTACACGGCGCTCTTGCCCCACCCGGTGCGCTGCACCACGAGCACGCGCTCGCGCCGTTCAACCAATGCTTCGATTGCCTCACGCTGGTCGGGTCGGAAATCGGCGTTGGTGCGACCGGTCAGCTCACGCAGCGCTTCGAGCATCGGGTCGGCTACCGCAGTTCCGCCAGCAAGATCAGTCATAGGTCCATCATGCACCCTGGCTGTCACAGTCGCGTACTGTCTTGGCAATGTCGGCTGACACCACCACACCATTCTTCAACCCGCTCGACGAGGGATACATGGAGAACCCGTATCCCCATTTTGGTGAGATGCGTGACGGCGACCCAGCACACTTTTCGCTGATTGATTTGTGGGTGCTGTTCAAGCACGACGATGTCTTCCGCCTCCTTCGCGATCCGTCGATGAGTGTGATGGACCACAAGATCGAGGTTCGCGACGAGGCACGCCGAGCCGAGATGATCGAGGCAGCCGGTGGCGAGTTCGAACGCAACACCTCGATGCTCAACACCGACCTGCCGGACCACACCCGGCTCCGTCGCCTCGTCAGTCAGGCGTTCACCCCGGCAGCCATCCAGGCGCTGCGTCCGCGCATCCAGGAACTGGTCGACGAAGCCCTCGACACGATCGCGGTCAACAGCGGCGGCGACGTCGTCAAAGAACTCGCCTTCCCACTCCCATTCGATGTGATCTCTGAGATGCTCGGCATGCCAGAAAGCGACAAGGACCAGATTGCCGAATGGTCGGGCACGATCGTCAAGTCACTTGACCCCATGCTCGCCATCGAGGCCTTCGCCGAGATCAGGGCAGCGTCGGAGGCAATGAACGCCCATATCGACGGAGTGATCACCTGGAAGCGCGCGAACCCGGCCGACGACCTCCTCACCGCACTGATCCAGGCTGAAGAAGACGGCGACCGCCTCACCCCGGTCGAGCTACGGGACCAGGTTGGGCTGCTCTTTATCGCCGGCCACGAGACCACCGTCAACCTGATCGGCACCGGGATCTACGAACTGCTCCGCAATCCTGAGCAGGCAGCCTTGTGGCGCGACAACCCCGAACTCGACGTCACAGCTGTCGACGAGATGCTGCGCTTTGTCAGCCCCGTCCAGTTTTCCCGTCGGATTACTCTCGACGCGATTGAATTCCAGGGCAAGACCATCCCGAAGGGCAT
>CALAHA010000296.1 GCA_937891565.1 uncultured Ilumatobacter sp.
TCCGCATCAGGCCATCGCGAACTACATTCTGGCCTGCAATAAGGGCGTGCTGAAGATCATGTCGAAAATGGGTGTGTCGACGGTGGCGTCGTACACCGGCGCACAAATCTTCGAGGCCATCGGGCTCGGGCAAGATCTGATTGATGCCTACTTCACCAACACGATCAGCCAACTCGGCGGCATCGGCATCGACGAGGTCGCAGCCGAGGTGGCCGCTCGTCACAAGATGGCGAACCCCGCCCGGCCCGAAGACCGCGCTCACCGCAAGCTCGAACTCGGTGGTGAATACCAGTGGCGCCGCGAAGGTGAGCAGCACCTGTTCAACCCCGAAACGGTCTTCAAGTTGCAGCACGCAACACGTGCTAAGCGCTACGACATTTTCAAGGAGTACACCTCCAAGGTCGACGACCAGTCGAAGAAGTTGATGACGCTGCGCGGGCTCTTCCAGTTTGCCGATCGTCCATCGATTGACATCAGCGAGGTCGAGCCGATTGAAGAGGTCGTCAAGCGCTTCTCCACCGGTGCAATGAGCTACGGGTCGATCAGTGCCGAGGCGCATGAGACGCTCGCTGTTGCGATGAACCAAATTGGCGCCAAGTCAAACACCGGCGAGGGTGGCGAAGATTCCGAGCGCCTGCATGACCCAGAGCGTCGCTCGTCAATCAAGCAGGTTGCGTCCGGTCGATTCGGTGTCACGGCCGAATACTTGACGAACGCTGATGACATCCAGATCAAGATGGCGCAGGGCGCCAAGCCCGGCGAAGGCGGTCAGCTTCCCGGGCACAAGGTGTGGCCATGGATTGCCAAGACGCGGTACTCCACGCCGGGCGTCGGGCTCATTAGCCCGCCCCCGCATCACGACATTTACTCAATCGAGGATCTCAAGCAGTTGATCCACGACTTGAAGAACGCCAATCCTGCAGCTCGCATCCACGTCAAGCTCGTTGCTGAAGCGGGTGTGGGCACGGTTGCTGCCGGCGTGTCGAAAGCCAAGGCTGACGTTGTGTTGATCTCTGGCCACGACGGCGGTACCGGTGCCAGCCCGCTCACCTCGCTGAAGCATGCTGGTGGGCCGTGGGAACTCGGTCTCGCTCAGACCCAGCAGACGTTGATGCTCAACGGCCTGCGTGACCGCATCGTCGTTCAGGCCGATGGACAGCTGAAGACGGGTCGCGATGTCGTCATCGCGGCGCTACTCGGTGCTGAGGAGTTCGGCTTCGCCACAGCGCCGCTCGTCGTGTCCGGCTGCATCATGATGCGCGTCTGCCATCTTGATACCTGCCCGGTCGGCGTTGCGACACAGAACCCCGAACTCCGCAGCCGGTTTACCGGAAAACCAGAGTTCGTTGTCAACTTCTTCCAGTTCATTGCTGAAGAGGTACGCGAGATCATGGCGCAGCTTGGCTTCCGCACGATCGACGAGATGGTTGGTCACGTCGAATGCCTCGATACCCGTGACGCCATCGATCACTGGAAGGCATCCGGATTGGACATCAGCCCGATCCTTGCCGAGCCCCAGAATCCCTACGAGCAGTCGATGTATGCAACCACTGGCCAGGATCATGGACTCGACGAAGCCATGGACCAGCAGTTCATTGTCGAGGCGCAATCGGCGATTAACGACGGTCATCCGGTCAAGATCGATCTCCCGATTCGCAACGTCAACCGAACGGTTGGCACGATGCTTGGCCACGAGGTGACCAAGAAGTGGAGGGGCGAGGGTCTGCCTGACGGCACCATCGACATCACGCTGACTGGATCAGCGGGCCAGAGCTTCGGCGCATTCGTCCCCGGTGGCATCCAAATGCGGCTCGTCGGCGACACGAATGACTATCTCGGCAAGGGCTTGTCTGGTGGGCGTTTGATCGTCCATCCGCATCCCAATTCAACATTCGCTGCCGAAGATCACGTCATTGCCGGCAACGTAATTGGCTACGGAGCAACAGGCGGGGAAATCTTCCTGCGCGGCAACGTCGGCGAACGTTTCTGTGTTCGCAACTCCGGTGCGCTTGCGGTCAGTGAAGGCATTGGCGACCACGGTTGTGAGTACATGACCGGTGGTCGCGTCGTCGTCCTCGGCGAGACAGGCCGCAACTTCGGTGCCGGCATGTCGGGAGGCATTGCCTACGTGTATGACCCGAACGGAAAGTTTGCCAGCAAGGTCAACTACGAGATGGTCGAGCTTGAGCCATTGACGTCAGACGACCGGACATTCCTCAAAGACACCGTGCAGCGTCACTACGACTTCACGGGCTCGACCGTTGCCGAGGGGATGCTTGCCTCGTGGGAGCTGAAGTCGAGCGAGTTCCGCAAGGTCATGCCGTCTGACTACAAGCGGGTACTTGAAGTCATCGAGCAGTCCAAGGCGGCAGGTCTTGACGAGGATGCGACGACCGACGCGATCATGGCATCGGCACGACGATGACCCGAATGAGCGACCGAATGAGCGACCGAATGAGCGACCGAATGAGCGTGAGGGAGCATCAACATGGGTAAGC
>CALAHA010000297.1 GCA_937891565.1 uncultured Ilumatobacter sp.
CCTCCGACATCGACTCGGCCTCGCTCCGCGGCGCGCGCCTCGGCACGATGCCGTACCCCGGGCAGGGCACCTCGTACACCCGCTCCCGCGTCGAGCTCTCCCCGCCCAACGCGCCCCCGCCGCCGCCTCCCGGGACGGTCCTGCACGACCGCTCGTTCACGGTCGCGGTGAAGGACACAATCTCGTCGACGCCGAGTCGTTCGAACCCGTCGGCGAGCACAACTCGTGCGCCTTCGGTGGCATACCCGTTTCCCCAAAACTCCTTGGCGAAGCGCCAGCCGATCTCGATTGCCGGCGTGAAGTGCGCCTCGAAGGTCGCTTGCCACAACCCGATGTAGCCAGCGAACAAAGACGACTCTGTTACCTCCACCGCCCAGAGGCTGAGGCCCTGCTGTTCAAACGCCGCTTCGGCCCGATCGACGAATGCATTGCTCTGCTCGAGGGTGAGGGTCGAGGGAAAGTGCTCCATCACCACCGGATCCGCGTTGAGTGCAGCGAACGCGACGCGGTCGGCGTCGGTCCAACGATGGAGTCGCAACCGATCGGTGCTCAATTCATGTGGACTCACGTGCCGATTCTCTCAGACACACCAAACGCCTGATCTACCGTCGTCGGCGCTGGAGTACTGGCCGAACGCGTCGACGCAGAGTTGGCGGATTGCACCGAGCACCGACGGATCCGGCGCCACGAGTGTCTGAGTGGTCACGCCAACAGTCTCGCTGAGCACGACCGGTCACACTGTGCCTGGCACAGTGTGACCGTGACATCTGAATCTGTTCGAACGGCCGGCCCACTCGATGGGGTACGCGTGGTCGACCTCACCAGCGTGGTTATGGGCCCGCTGGCCACACGCATGCTCGGTGACATGGGTGCTGACGTGATTCGTGTCGAGACACCCGAGGGCGACATCATTCGGCACTACGAGCCAGCACGTAGCGCCACGATGAGCGCGTTCAGCCTCAACCTGAATCGCAACAAGCGCAGCGTCGTGCTCGACCTCAAGTCCGACAGCGGCGCTGCAGCGCTGCGCGACCTCGTTTCCACAGCGGACGTGTTCGTTACGACCATGCGACGCTCGGCGTTGAGCCGACTCGGGATCGATGACGCATCGATTCGGGCAATCAAGCCGGACATCATCACCTGCATCGCCAATGGCTGGGGCAGCAACGGCCCGAACGCCGACAAAGCGGCCTACGACGACGTGATCCAGGCAGCGTCCGGTGTTGTCGACCTCTTCACCTACTCGGGCGGACCGCCGCAGTTGATGCCATCGATCATCGCCGACAAGGTCAGCGGCCTGCACATTGTGCCTGCCATTACGGCCGCGCTGTACCGGCGTGCAATGACGGGCGAGGGCGATTCGATCGAGGTGCCAATGGCCGAGGTCATGGCCTCGTTCAACCTCGTCGAACATCTCGGTGGCTCGACCTTCAAACCACCGGTTGGCCAGTTCAGCTACCCGCGAATCACGACCCCGAATCGGCGCCCCCGCGAAACCGCCGACGGCTGGGTTGTCCTGCTCCCATATACCGACGCCAACTGGCGTGACTTCTTCGGCTTCGTTGGCCGACCCGAGCTCGCTACTGATCCGCGATTCGCCGAGCAGCGTTCGCGCATCGCCAACTCCGATGAGCTCTACGGCATGCTCGACGCAATGGTCGCTGACCTGCCAACGGCCACACTGCTCGACTTCTGCGACAGCCGGTCGATACCGGCATCAGCCGTCCTCGACTTGGAACACATTGCCGACGATCCGCACTTCAAAACCATCGATCTGTTGCACGACGATGAGCACCCAACCGAGGGTCCGTACCGCTACACCCGAGACCCCATCCGGTTCGCGAGTCGGGGCGACGACCATGAGACTGTGCGGCTGCACGCACCAGGCCTTGGTGAACACACCACGCAGGTGATGGCCGAGCTTGGATGGACCGACGACCAGATCGCCACGCTGCATCCCTGAGAACCGAGACGCCGCGCCGCGCAGGCCACTCAGGCCACTCAGGCCACGGCCAGCGTTATATCTCAGCAGTGCGGGCCGAGTAGACCATTCCGGATGGAGAACCTGAACGGCAAAACGGCAGTGATCACCGGTGGGGCGAGCGGCATCGGTCTTGCGATGGCTCACCGGTTCGGCGCCGCCGGCATGAACCTGGTGATTGGCGACATCGAAGTTCCGGCGATGGAAGTAGCCGTGGCCGAACTGACTGCTGCTGACTACTCGGTCGTGAGCCTGCAGGTCGACGTTCGCGACATTGAGCAGCAGCGCGAACTCGAACGAGTTGCCATCGAGGCCTTCGGCAAGGTCCATGTGCTGTGCAACAACGCTGGTGTCGGCGCTGGTGGTCCGGTCGCTGATCCCGACAACCTCGAGGTCTGGCGCTGGACCATCGACATCGATCTGTGGGGCGTGATCTACGGCTGCAAGGTCTTCCTTCCGGCGATGATCGCGCACGGCGAGCCGTGTCACGTCGTGAACACCGCCTCGATGGCTGGCCACGGATCGGCTCCGTTCATGGGGGCGTACAGCGTTGCCAAGTACGGCGTCGTCGCCCTATCCGAGACGTTGACCAAGGAAATGCAGTTTGCCAACAATGCCGTCGGCGTGTCGGTGCTCTGCCCTGCCTTCGTGGCCACCGGTATCGCCAAAAGCGACCGCAACATGCCCGACAATCTCCGGCCTGAACCGGCTGACAACCCTGTGGCCGGTGGGATGCAGGCGACGATCGAATCGTTGGTGGCGAACGGCATTGCGACTGAGGTCGTCGCTGATGCAGTGCACGATGCTGTCATCGAGAACAAGTTCTGGATCCTCACCCACGACGAAACCAAGCCGGGCGTGCTCGAACGAGCCCAGCAAATCGTCGATGGCGTCAACCCGGGCCTCGGCGGGTTTCTCTAACTCACCACAGCTGTTTCTCGGGACTGAATGCGGCGGAAACCGCTGTGTCGTGTCCCGAGGTTGCTGCAACAGTTCATTCCTTGAGCGCCGAGATCTCGGGTCAGCTGATGAGGCCGTTTGCACGAAGCGCAGCGATGATCTGATCAGCGGCTTCTTCCGCAGACAGTGCCGTGGTGTCGACATGTACCTCCGGTGACTCCGGAGCTTCATAGGGCGAGTCGATCCCAGTGAAGTTTGCCAATTCACCGGCACGAGCCTTGGCGTACAAGCCCTTCGGGTCGCGCGTTTCAGCAACAGCGAGCGGCGTGTCGACGTGTACTTCGATGAACTCGCCCACTTCCACTCGCTCGCGGGCCAAGCGGCGTTCGGCGCGGAATGGCGAGATAAACGACACGAGGACCAAAAGACCCGCGTCGACCATCAGGCCTGAAACTTCAGCGATCCGCCGAATGTTCTCCACGCGATCTGCATCGGTGAAGCCGAGGTCGCGATTGAGTCCGTGGCGAACGTTGTCACCATCGAGCAGATACGTCCGCACGCCGAGCGTGTGGAGCTTCGATTCGACGATGTTCGCAATGGTCGACTTGCCGGACCCCGAGAGGCCGGTCAACCAGACGACGCCGGGCTGATGGTTGTTCTGATCAGCACGGGCTGCCTTGTCAACGCGAACGTCTTGCCAGTGGATGTTGTGGCTGCGCCGAAGTGCGAAGTGCAACATGCCAGCGCCCACAGTGGCCTGGCTGCGCTTATCGATGATGATGAACGAGCCCATCTCACGATTGTCCGCATACGGGTCGAACGGAACCGGCCGGTCGAGGCTGAGGTTGCACACGCCGATCTCGTTGAGTTCGAGCGTGTTGGCAGCGAGGTGTTCCAGCGAGTTGACGTCGACCCGAAACTTCGGAGTCGCGAGAGTCACGCCGACGGTGCGAGTACCGATCTTCATCAGGTAGGGACGGCCGGGCAACATCTCGTCTTCGTGCATCCACACGACGTGTGCCTCGAATTGGTCGGCTACTTCGGCTGGCTGATCAGCCAGACACATGAGGTCGCCGCGGCTGACGTCGATCTCGTCGGCGAGGGTGATGGTGACCGACTGGCCAGCGACAGCAACATCGAGGTCGCCGTCCATCGTGACAATGCGGTCGACGATGCTCGTCGTGCCCGCTGGAAGCACCCGGACCGTGTCACCTGGCCTGAGGGAACCGCCGACAATCCGGCCAGCGAAGCCCCGGAAGTCGAGGTTGGGGCGATTGACCCACTGAACGGGCATGCGGAAGGGCCCCGCTGCAACGTCATCATCGACGGGAACCTCTTCGAGGTACGTCATCAGCGTGGGACCGTCGTACCAGGGAGTGCTCTCACTGTGGTCGACGATGTTGTCGCCCTTCAGCGCTGAAACGGGAATGTAATTGACGCTCTGCAGCCCGATCTGGCGAGCGAAATCGGTGTACTCGGTGATGATGGCGTCGTAGATCTTCTCCGAGTAGTCGACGAGATCCATCTTGTTGATAGCGACGACAACCTCTTTGATCCCAAGCAGCGATACGAGATAACTGTGCCGGCGGGTCTGGGTGAGCACGCCCTTTCGGGCATCGACCATCACGACCGCAACGTCAGCAGTTGACGCCCCGGTGACCATGTTGCGCGTGTACTGCTCGTGCCCCGGCGTATCGGCCACAATGAACTTGCGCTTCTCCGTTGAAAAGAATCGATACGCGACGTCGATCGTGATGCCTTGCTCGCGTTCAGCCGTCAAGCCGTCAAGCAGCAGAGCAAAGTCGAGGTCGGTTCCCTGTGTACCGACCTTGGCCGAGTCGACCTCAAGTTGTGCGAGGTGGTCTTCGAAGACCATGTGTGACTCGTACAGCAATCGCCCGATCAGCGTGCTCTTGCCGTCGTCAACACTGCCGCACGTGATGAACCGCAGCAGCGACTTGTACTGATGCGACGTCAGGTACTCGTCGATGTCGACCGCGATCAGATCAGAAACGTGCGCCATTAGAAGTACCCCTCTTGCTTCTTCTTCTCCATCGAGCCAGCGGAGTCGCTGTCAATCAACCGGCCCTCGCGCTCGGACGTGGTGGCGAGCAGCATCTCCTGGATGATGCCAGTGAGGCTGTCCGCGTCGCTCTCGATGGCGCCCGACAGCGGGTAGCACCCGAGGGTACGGAACCGCACCTTCTTGATCTCAGGCTCTTCGCCCGGCTCAAACTGGAAGCGATCGTCGTCGATCATGATCAACGTGCCACCGCGGTGCACGACCGGCCGAGGCGCCGCGTAGTACAGCGGCACGATCGGAATCTGCTCGAGGTGAACGTATTGCCACACGTCGAGTTCGGTCCAGTTCGAGATCGGGAACACGCGGAGCGTCTCGCCCGCGCTTCGACGAGCGTTGTAGAGGCTCCAGAGCTCGGGGCGTTGGCGCTTCGGATCCCACTGATGCTGCGCTGAGCGAACCGAGAACATGCGCTCCTTGGCCCGCGACTTCTCCTCGTCGCGCCGCGCTCCACCGAAGCACAGGTCGAACTTGTTCATGTCAATGGCCTGTTTCAGGCCATCGGTCTTCCACATGTCGGTATGCATTGCGGAACCGTGTTCGAAGGGGTTGATGTCGCGTTCGATGCACTCGGGGTTCTGGTGGACGATCAGATCCACGCCGAGGTCCTTGGCCCGCTGATCGCGGAAGGCGTACATCTCGCTGAACTTCCAAGTCGTGTCGACATGGACGAGCGGGAACGGCGGCTTAGAAGGATAAAAGGCCTTCATCGCCAGGTGCAGCATGACCGAACTGTCTTTGCCGACCGAATACAACATTGCCGGGTTGTCGCTCTCGGACACCGCCTCGCGCATGATGTGAATCGCCTCAGCTTCGAGCCGCTGCAAATGTGTTAACTGATTCTCTACTAACTCCACGGACAATACATTAAACCGCAGAACCTCGCGACACAACAGAAACCTGCAATGCCCCCCCGCAGTTGCTATTCAGCGCGGGTGGCGCTGATCTGTGCTCGTGAGATAATCGGCAGCAAGCGCGACGACATCGGCCGGAAGGCTGCCGTCGACGAGGTCGGTGAGGCTGACCTCTTCAAGGACGCGACGCAAGCTGCCGCGGATTGCCATCCACACTTCGGGCAGCGCCTCAGCAGGTGCCGGATAGCTGAGCCCACGGAGGCTCTCGTCGTGCACATCAGCCAGCGGGCCGTCGACCGCACGAAACACGTCGGCAAGCGAGATGGCACTTGCCTCCCGCGACAGCGTGAACCCACCGGTCGGCCCACGCTTCGACCGAATCAGCTCGGCACGTTTCAGGTCACGCGTGATATCGAGCAGGTACTTGAGCGAGATCCGCTGGCGCGTCGCGATCGCCTCAGCCTTGACCGCACCACCGGCGACCTCGGCGAGTTCGCCCGAAGCGAGCTCAGCCATGAATCGCACCGCATTATCAACTCGCTCTGAAATTCGCATTGTCCAGAACCGTAGCGCCCGACCAAGAAACGCAACGCTGCCTCCACCAACACAAGTGTCCGTCGAAACTCATCAGGCAAACCCGCTTCGGTACGCCGCCAGCACACGTGACATGGCGACGCTCAACCAGACGGTGTTGACGGCGATCAGTGACGGCACGATCAGCCGCGATCGCGAATACGACGGAGTAAGACTTCCTGGGCAATCGTCGCAACATGCGTGCCGTCGAGGTTCAAGACGTCGCCGGTGACAAGACCACGCCCACCACTCAGGCCGTGTGAACGGGTGTCGAACCAGTGCCACTGATCGGCTCGGCACGGTCGGTGGAACCACACCGAGTGATCGAGACTCGCGCCCTGGAACTTGAAGCGATCGCTCGTGTCGTTTGCAAAGTCTGGGTGCGGCGATCGTGCCGCACGTGACGGTGCTGCGTCTGAGAGAAACGCCATTGCGAGGGTGTGCTTAACCGGATCATCGCCGAGGAGCGCGCTGTCTTCGTCCATAATCCGCAACCAGTAGCCGAGCCTCCAGGGCTCGCCGTCCTGGCCCGGAAGATCAACAGCACGCCGATCGATGAGGTTGCCCCACGAGTAGTTCTCCAGAGTCGGATCGTCAGGCAGCGCGAGCCCGTCGGGCAACTTGGTAATCTGCGCGTCAGCTTCATCTTCGTCGACCTGGAACGACACCGACACGTTGAGGATTGCCCCGCCAGATTGCCGCGCAACGACCTGGCGGGTACAGAACGATCGGCCATCACGAAGCCGTTCCACCTCGAAACGAATCGGTTCGGTCGTTGACCCCGGGCGGATGAAGTACGAATGCAGCGAGTGCGGGCGGCGATCGGGTTCGACCGTTGCTATTGCCGCAGCAAGCGCCTGCGCAACGACTTGGCCGCCGAAGAGTCGGTTGCCCCACGGGTACCGCGCCACGATCCCGACGTATGTGTCCGGGCCGTGCGGCTCCAAGTACAGCAGGTCGCCAAAGTCGACGTCTTTAATCTTCGGCGCAGCATTGCTCGGGTCACTCATGGCCCCATCATCGCTCAGACCACCCGAAATGGAGACCATCTCGCATCGCTGATGCGGCGTTTCAGTCCACATTTCGGGCGAGTGCACCGACGGGTGAGTTCGGTCAGCGGCCCCGGGATGAGCCAGAGTGAGCGCGTGGCAACGATCGACACCGTGGACCTGACCGACCAAGACGCATCCGGAGCGCTCGATCGGGCGCTCCGCAAAGACGGCTTTGTCCAGCTGGTCGGGCATGGTCTGGCGACCGACGTCGCCAACTCGCTGTGGGCCGAGATGGAAGAGTTCTTCGCCCTCCCATTTCGAGCCAAGTCGAAGTACGTGGTCGACGATGCAGCTGCGAATCGCGGCTACCGCCAGCGAGGCAGCGAGGCCCTGTCGTACTCGCTCGGCGAGGCCAGCCCGCCCGATTTGTTTGAGTCGTTTAACTCGGGCCACGACGCGCGGGCAGGCGCACATCGTCTGATTCAGGCAACGCCCTGGCCAACGGAGGCGCCGGGGTTCACTGCAGCGACCCGTCGTTACCTCGACGCGATGGCCGAACTCGCCGGTCGACTCGACCAGCTGATCGGCGCCATCATCGGCATCAACGACCTGGCTGGTCGGTCGACGGCCGGGCCCGACACCATGGCCTGCATCCGCTATGAACGGCTCGACGACGAGGTAGCACCTGCGCCGGGCCAGAAGCGGATGGGCGCACACAGCGACTACACCACCTTCACGATCCTGCGGGCCGACCCGGTACCCGGCCTCGAGATCCTCGGATCCGACGGCTGGAAGCCAATCGTCCCCGACGCCGAGGCGTTACTGCTGAACGTCGGCGATTTGCTCGCAATGTGGACCGACGATGCCTGGCCATCCACGGTGCATCGAGTGCCCCTCCATGGCGACGGCACCGATCCGGTGCTCCGCCGATCAGTCGCGTACTTCCACTACCCCGACCTCGATGTTGCCGTCGAACCTCTCCCGGCGTTCCGCCGACCTGACAGTACGTACCGATCCGTGACGGTTGCCGATCACCTCGGCGCCCGGCTGATCGGCCCGAAACGTCACGCACCATCGGCAGGCACGAGCACACTGAGCGACCGAACGATCTGACCCAGCCGTCTCACCTGTCCAGCCGTCTCACCCTCCCGTCTCGCTCTGCCGAACGCGCGATTCATACGGTGACGAGATGGACGACATGAACGACTTCCGCCAACGGTGCATCAACTTCATGGAGTCGCAGCCAACGCCGGAGGGCGCACCGACGTTCGAAGAGTCGTGCGCGTTCCACGCTGCGGCCGCCGTGGCGGGCGTCGGCGCGGGGGTGCCGTACCCCACAGAGTTCGGCGGGGTGGGATTAACCAATGCCCACGACAAGGTCTGGCGCGAGGTCAAAGAGAATTACCCGATGATGGAAAGCGAGTTTGTCATCAGCCACGGCATGTGCCTGCCGATGATGAACGACCATGGCACTGACGAGCAGAAGCGCCAGTTCATGCCTGATCTGATCACCGGCAAAACGCTGTGGTGCCAAATGTTCTCTGAACCCGGCGCTGGCTCGGACGTCGCATCACTGCAGACCAAAGCCGAACTCGACGGCGACGAGTGGATCATCAACGGCCAGAAAGTCTGGACCACCTTGGCGCACAAATCGCAGTACGGATTGTGCGTAGCACGAAACGACGCAGATCAGGTCAAGCATGCGGGCCTGTCGATGTTTATCCTCGACATGCAGGCACCCGGCGTCGAAATCCGTCCAATCAACCAGATCAACGGCGAGTCACATTTCAACGAGGTGTTCTTCACCGATCTGGCCATTCCGAAAAACTGGCTGCTCGGCGAACTGAACACCGGCTGGAAGCTCGCCACCGCGATGCTGATGTACGAACGTGTGGCGATCGGTGCGGGTGGCGGCGGCGGTATCAACCGACCGATGTACGACCAACTCCACAACTACGCGACGGCATCAGGAGCGATCGACAACCCGGTCGTCCGCGATCAGATGATGCAGGTGTATTCGATGGAGACCACCAAAGCACTCATCGCCATGCGCACCCGCACCGAGATGAAGGCGGGCAACACGCCGGGCCCCGGCGGCTCGCTCGGCAAATTGTATGGCTCAGTGATTGCGTGGAGGATGCGTGAGATTGCACTCCAGATCGCCGGCGTGTCGTCGGTCGCTTGGGCCGACGATGATCCGCACGGTGGCAGCGCGCAGAGCCTGACCCTGCGAAGTTTCGCTTCGGGCATCGCTGGTGGGACTGACGAGATTCAACGCAATATCATCGGCGATCGCGTCCTCGGCCTGCCACGTGAACCTGCTGTCGACAAAGGCGTGGCGTTTCGCAACCTCAAGGTTGGAACCCAAACCTGACAGTTCAGTCGCGCAGTTCGCGTTTGAGAATCTTTCCCGTGGCATTGCGCGGCAATTCGTCGATGAAGCGCACGGACTGAGGCACCTTGAACCGTGCGAGGCGTTCACGGCAGAAGTTTAAGATCGCGGTCTCGTCCAAAACTAAACCCGCAGAATCCGCCGACTTCACGATGACTGCCTGGCCGACCTCACCCCACTTTTCGTCAGGCAGCCCGATCACTGCGACGTCGGCGACACCCGCAAGATCGAACAGCGTCGACTCGACCTCCGACGGATAAACGTTTTCGCCACCGGAGATGTACATGTCTTTCCATCGGTCAACGATGTACATGTAGCCGTCCGTATCCATCTGCGCCGCGTCGCCCGTGTGTAACCAGCCATCCGTGATTGCATCGGCGGTTGCCTCGGGATTGTTCCAGTAGCCCGGCGTGATGTTTGGCCCCTTGCACCACAGTTCCCCGATCTCACCCGGAGCCACGTCACCACCGTCTTCGCCGACAATACGAATGGCCGTATTCATCCCTGGCAGGCCTGCGGAGCCGGCCTTCGTGACCGCCATCTCCTTCGAGATCGACGTGACCATCGGGCTCGTTTCGGTCATCCCGAACGCCTGGATGAGCGGGCAACCAACCTTCTCCCACATCTGTAGCAAGGGAAGCGCCGAGGGTGCACCGCCGATGGCTGTGGTGACCACGCCGGAGAAGTCAGTGGTGGTGAACTTCTCGTGCTGACCCATGAACAGGTAGTTCGCGGGCACGCCGAGAAAGTGGGTGATGCCACGTTCCGGATCGTTGATCAGGTCGAGCGCCTCGCCCGGGTCGAAAGTGCGCATGATCAGCGTTGATCCACCGAAGTAGGCAGCGGGGTTGGTGTAGCAGTTGAGCCCGCCGGTGTGGAACAGCGGGAGGAAGCAGAAGTTGACCATCGAACGGCTGAGATCGCTCAGCTCGGCGAGGTTGATCGAGTTCCAGAACGACATGCCGTGCGTAATGATCGCTCCCTTCGGACGACCGGTGGTGCCCGAGGTGTACATGATCGTCAACGGATCGTCGTGGGTGAGCTCGGGCATCAGCGGGGCCACTGCCGGGTCGATGTCGATGCGGTTGGCTGCGGCAGCGAGCCCATCGTCGTAGTCCACACTCCCCTCGGGATGCGACCCTGCCCCACTGAATATGACCAGGTGCGCCACATTGGTCCGCTCAGCGAGTTCGGCAGCGGTGTCACCGAACTCGGGGTCAGCACAAAGCACGGTGGCCGCGGCATTGCTGACGATGTAGTCGAGTTCGTGAACCGTGAGTCGCCAATTGACGGGCACAAAGATCGCGCCGAGCCGAGCGCAGGCGAACTGCACTTCGATGAACTCGACACGGTTCATCGAAAACATCACCACGCGGTCACCGCGGCCTACGCCGAAGTCGTCGCGCAACATCGCTGCTGACCAGCCAACTCGTTCGTCGGCCTCCCGCCAGTTACACACCAACCCAGCCCCGTCACCAGTGGAGTCGATGTCGGCCCAGGCCGGTCGGTCAGGGCTCACCATTGCGTGGTGAGCAACCCAGTCATATGCAGGAGCAATCGGCATCGTGACATGCTGCCAGAACAGAATCGGCCCACTCGACACGTAGCCCTGTCACACCGAACCTGGAATCACCCGTTGGCCATGCAGGCAGCCCGAACGGATCGGCGGAACGGGAGTAATCCGGAGTAATCCGGAGTAATGACTACACCCGTTCGGACTGAATTATCGACGCAGGGCGGGGACGTCCGAAGAGATATCCTTGGGCTTTATCGCAGCCGAGGTCGCGCAGCCTGTTGAGCTGCAGCGGAGTCTCGATACCTTCGGCAACGACCGACAGTCCAAGGCTGTGCCCGAGGCGGACGACTGCTTCGACGATTGATGTGTCGTCATCTTCGAGGCCGAGGCCCGCGACGAACGATCGATCAACCTTGATTGCTTCCACCGGGAAACGCTTCAAATACGTGAGTGACGAGTAGCCGGTGCCGAAGTCATCGACCGACAGGTGCAGGCCAAGGCTGCGCAGTTCGCGGATCGCTGAGCTGGCAGCGACGGTGTCTTGCATCAGCGTCGTCTCGGTGATCTCGAGCCAAATTGAGTCGGCAGCGATCCCCGTCGAGCCAAGCGCGTCGCGCACAGTCTCGACGAACTCTGGATCGATGAGTTGCTGCGTCGCAACGTTGACCGAAAGACCACAGTTCGCGAAACGCATACCTCTTGCCCGCCACTGCGCGAGCTGCGCGAACGAATCACGCAAAATCGACGCGCCAAGATCGACGATCATCCGGCCGGACTCAGCCGTCGGGAGGAATTCACCGGGCATCAGCAACCCGCGTTCCGGGTGGAGCCAGCGAGCGAGCACCTCGAAGCTCACAAGCTCGCCGGACTCTAGGTCAACGATCGGCTGGAAGTACGGGACGATCTCATGGCGTTCGATACCGCGCCGCAGCTCTGACGAGAGTTGCAGTGCGCTGACCGATGCCTGGCGCGTCTCCGCGGTGAATGCTTCTACTCGGTCACGCCCTGCGGCCTTGGCGCGATACATCGCGGCGTCGGCGTCGCGCACCAGCTCGTCTGCAGTGAAACCGGGCGCAGCGTTCACGGCAACACCAATGGAGGCCGTGACCACCATCTCGTGACCCTCGATCACGATTGGTTCCATCGCCGCACGCCGGAGGCGTTCCGCGATTGCTGCCGGGTCGACGAACGCTCCACTCGGCGTGTCTTCGCCACCAATCGACACGCGGTCGATGAACACCACGAATTCGTCACCGCCGAAACGTGCCAACCGATCACTGCCGCGCATCACGCCACGAAAACGCTTGGCGATCTCGCGCAGCACCTGATCGCCGAGACCGTGTCCGAGACTGTCGTTGACGACCTTGAAATTATCGAGATCGATGAAAAGCACAGCCACCTGGCCGGGCTGCGCAAGCAGGAGATGAGCGTCAAGGCGGCTCACCAGCGCCGTCCGGTTCGAAAGGTCGGTCAGGTCGTCATGGGTTGCAGCATGCATCAGCAAGGCCTTCGAATGCCGTTCCTCCGTGATGTCCTCGATGTGTGTGATTGCCAACGACACACCATCTTCTTCGGTGATCGACACACGTGTACGTGCCCACACGTAACCGCCGTTGTGACGCTTGTACCGCTGTTCAAGTGCGTAGGTATCGGAGATTCCCAGCTCGAGTTGGGCGCGCTGCGATGCCGCTGCTGCCAGGTCGTCCGGATGCGTCAGGGCGCGGATCGCCATACCGAGCAGCGAATCGAGAGGCCGGTCGAGCATGTCGGCAAGCGGTTGATTTGCGTCAACGACCTTGCCGTTGTCCAAACGGACGAGCGCCATCCCGGTCGGTGCGGAATGGAAGGCCTGCTGGAAGCGGCGGCGGGCTTGCTCGAGCGCTGCGGTCGTCCGCTTACGATCAGTGATGTCGCGCAGCAGAAGCACCCGACTGCCGGCGGCGCGATGGCTGACGATTTCTCTCCCGTCCTGGGCGAGGTGAAGCGACGCCTCGACGAGGTGAGGCTGGCCCGACATGTCGACCAACTCGAACACCGCAACAATGCCGTCACGCCCTCCGCTCACACTGGTCACCTCGTCGCCGACGTTGAACCGCTGCCATTGCTTCGACATCGAGTCGCGGTCGGCCTCGCCGACCATTTCCATGAAGGCTCGCCCAATCAAATCGTCAACCGAACGACCCGTCAGTTCTGCAGCTCTGCCGTTCGCCGAAGCGATGCGGCCAGTGTCGTCGAGGCCCATCACGGCATCTGGCAGATTGTCGAGCAGTTGACGCACCTGCGCCTGCGTCTCGGACAGTTCGTCGATTGTTATTCGGAGACGTCGACCGAACCGACGCGCCTCCAGCCAGGTGACCACCACAGCGACCACCGAGAGCACACTGATGATCGACATGACGAGGACCTTGTAAGTCGACCGATCGCTCGCAGCGGCAAAGGCTGCCAGGCCGATCAGTGCGACGGCAACGACGACGACTGGAGCTACCAACCACCACGACTTCATTGCTCTTCGCCGTATTGCTTCTGTGCGCACCACGTCAAAATACGACCCGACGGCGCAGAGATCAGGGATGTCCGTTTTGAGCCCACCACTCATCGAGGCGAGCGCGGACAGCGTCTTCGCCGATCAGACCCTCTTCGAGTCGAACTTCCATCAGGAAAACCATGGCTTGACCGACTTCGCGACCCGGCTTGATACCGAGGTGCTCAATCACCGAGTTGCCATCCATCTCAGGACGCAGCGCAGCGAGTTCTTCGGCCTCGGCCAGCTCGGTGATGCGTTCTTCGAGTTCGTCCATCCGGCGTGACAGGCGCGCTGCCTTCTTGGCGTTGCGCGTCGTGCAGTCGCAGCGCGTCAGAACGTTCAGTTCCTGCAGCAACGGGCCAGCGTCGCGGACGTAGCGGCGCACGGCCGAGTCCGACCATCCCATCGAATACGTGTGGAAGCGAAGGTGAAGGGCAACAAGTTCGGTGATCGCCTTGACGTCGTCATTGGAATAACGCAGTGCGCTCAGACGCTTCTTCGTCATCCGGGCGCCAACGGCATCGTGATGGTGAAACGTTGTCCCCTTACCCTCGAGGTAGCCGCGTGTCTTCGGCTTGCCGATGTCGTGGAACAACGCTGCGAGGCGCGTCAGGCGGAAGTCGAACTGGGGTCGATCGCCGGATTCGATTGCTGGGTGCTCGTGCAGCGGGCGGACATTCTCGACAACCGCCAACGAATGCGTCAACACGTCTTTGTGCCGATGAATCGGATCGTGTTCGAGCTGCATCGCTGGCAATTCGGGCAGAAACTCGTCGGCTAGACCGTTCTCGATCAGAAACCACAGGCCAGCAGTCGGATGGTCAAGGACTATCAACTTGTCAAGCTCGTCGCGAATCCGTTCAGCCGACACGATCTCCAAGCGATTCGACATTTCCTTGACCGCAGCAACGAGTTCATCTGTCGGCTGCAACTGGTATCGCGCGATGAACCGGGCGGCACGCAGCATCCGCAACGGGTCGTCGCTGAAACTCACCTCAGGGCCGAGGGGCGTACGTAAGGTCTTCGTGGCCAGGTCTCGCGCACCATGGAAGGGGTCAACCAAGGTCGGCATGGCGGCTCCGGCACCAGAGGCATCGCCGGTCAGTTCCAACGCCATTGCGTTGACGGTGAAGTCGCGCCGCGCCAAGTCGGCTTCAATCTCGTCGGCGAACACGACATGTGGTTTGCGGGAATCGTCGGTGTAGGCCTCGGCCCGGAACGTGGTGATCTCGTACGGCCGTGTTGCACCGGTTTCGGGATTGACCTTGTGCGCGCCGATCGTGCCGAACTTCTCGCCCTGCGTCCAGATTGCGTCAGCCCAGCCCTCAAGGCAGGCCTTGATCTCGGGCGGCCGTGCATCGGTCGTCAGATCGAGGTCGAAATCGGTCTTTCCGCTGTCAACGAGAAGGTCGCGCACGGTGCCGCCGACCAGGTAGAGACGGTGACCGGCTGCATGAAAACGATCGGCAAGCGGCGACAGCTCGCGCAAGACGGGTTCGAATCGTTCTGGCACCACGACTGGTCACGATATTGGTCTACCGCTCACTTCTAACATTTGCCGACAATCTCACCGGGCGGTTCTCTTTCAGACTGCTGGTCCACTGCACGGGCCGAGCAGGCATCGGGCAAGTAACGTTGGCCTCGTGACGACGGCGACGGCGCGAGACATGGTGCACGGGCGCCTCGACACCTGGCCCTACGAACCCGACGTCGCCCACCTGGTGCTTGTCGACCACCACATGGTGCCGACCCGCACCGACGTCGAGGCCTGGATCGCCGAGGCACGTCAAGCAACAGAACCGAAACGCGCGATGCGGACAGGCGCTATGTTCCCCGAGGCGGCCGTTGTCTTCGCTGACGCCGGCTTCACCACAATCGACACGCTGGCCCTTCTCGACATCCGTCTTCTGACGCGCAGTGATCGCGGCCGTCCAACAACACGGCGGAACGGCCGTCCAACAACACGGCGGATGCGCTCAAGCGACCTCCCAGCGATCGCCGAACTTGACCGGACAGCATTTGGCGATCCGTGGGGCAACGACGTCCGTTCGCTCGGCGACATCACCACGGCGACCCCACGGCATCAGGCGCGCGTTGTCGAAGGTCCCGACGGCCTCGAAGCCTTCGCCATCAGCGGTCAATCCGGCCGCTACGGATACCTGCAGCGCCTCGCGGTCCATCCAGATGCGCGTCGACACGGCCATGCACGGCACCTCGTCGGAGGTGCTCTGCACTGGATGGAACGGCGCGGCGCCTCGACCGCGCTCGTCAACACCGGCGTCGACAATGACGCCGCGCTCGACCTTTACCGCTCACTCGGATTCACCCGGCGCGCCGAAACACTGCAAATTCTCGAACACATTTTCGCGTGATGGGACTTCGACACAAACGGAATGGCCTCGTCGTCGCAGCCTCCGTACTCTTGGTAAGCGCCGCAGTCACTGCAGGAGTTGCAAGCGGTGCTCCCACGAACGTCGAACAGACCGCCCGACAGCGCACCGGCCTTCGGGTTGAGCTCATCGAACAAGATTTCACGTTCCGCCCAGGCGCCTCAATTCGCCTCGTCTACCGAATCACCGGCGACCTCGATGCAGGCGGCATCACACCCCCGACAACAACCACCACGACCACCACGACCACCACGACCACCACGGTCCAGATCGGCCCAGCAACGCCAGCCGTCAACGCAACTGCGCCGCCCGAGACCACCAGACCAGGCACCACTGCATCGCCGACGACGACCACGACCACCACCACGGTTGCACCCGTCCCCTCGCTCACGGTCGACATCGCCAACTTCGAGGCCATCACGAGCGCTGACAGCTCCGTTTTCGATCGAATTTTCGGCCAAGCTGCTCAGCCGGGTGCGTTCCGCAACAACATCGATGGCGTCCGGTTCGCCGACGCTCGCGACCAAGTCGAAATCATCACGCCCACCGAAGCAACCCTCACCCTCGATATACCGACCGACACCGGCGGCAACGAGGTGCCGAGCGGACCGGACAGCCTCGAGTTCCCAGACCCTGGATTCACGCCGATACGAATGCAACTCCTCATCGACGACAACCTGGTCGCCACTCACGGCACGATCATCGAACGCCAGCCCGGCAGCGATGAGACCCAGCGTCCGGCCGAACCCATCACACTGGGCTTAGTCGCTGAAGTCAGCCGGTCCAATGGGTCCCTGACCGACGCACTGGCCACGCAGGACGAGATCGTCACCCTCGTCGGCGCGGCTGGCAAACTCACTCCCCCCATCCTCGCTGCAGTGCCACCCACAGCGGTCTCCGCGCTCGCCGATCCGCAAGCGGCTGTGATGGCTTTCGACAACGACGAGATCACCACCCACACCGACGTCGAGTTGGACGTGTCATCAGCTGTCGCAGCAGGCGTCCCCGACGTCTTCACTCGGTCCCTCAACGCTGGCGAAGACATCGTCACCGGCGTCTTACGTCAGACACCAACCCGCGTTGTGTGGATTGCTTCTGCGCCGCTCAGCGGTGGCGGGGCACAGCTGCTTCGTGATCTCGGCGTTCGGTACGTAGTGATGACGCCTGAGCTCTACGCAATGACTATCTCCGAGAACGTTCCCGACACAGACCGGCTTGTCGAGCTCCCGCTCCCCGACGGCGGCAACATGCCAGTCCTGCTGATCGACCGACTCAGTGCATTGTTGACCGCGGACGTCGCCGACGATGTTCTCGCTGAACAGACAACAGTCGAGTGGGCCGTGCGGATGGCCACCGAATTGGTTCTCGACCATCGGGAGAACGGCCGTAATGTACGTCGGACCCGACTCCTTTCAGGGCCCAACCTCACCGCGCTCGATCCGCGACTCATCAATGCGCTCGCCGACATCGCCGAACTGACACCCGACCTCCGTTTTGCTGCACCGTCGACGCTGATCGGCTTGACGGACGTGCAACGACTCGGATCAAGTGAAATCACGTTCCCAGATGTCGCAGGACCTGACCTCACTGCGCGCCTCCAACGCATCAACGATGCCAAGCTCTCGCTGACCAGCGCTGGATCGATGCTGGCGCCCGACGGCGGACGGACTGCTGATTGGTTCGATGAACTCGATCGCCTCGTCTCGACGTCGGTCAACGACAACGCGGCCAACGCCCGGATCGACGGTGTGCTTGACGAAGCCGGTCGTATCCTCACCGCTGTTGTTCTGCCTGATCCGTTCACCTTCACATTGACGGGCAACGCCGACGAGATCACCATTCGTCTCAGGAACACCAGCAGCGATCCGCTCACTGTCATCTTGCAGATGTCGTCATCGAAACTCACGTTTCCGAACAGCGACCAGTCGATCACACTGCGCCCGAATGACAGCACCGACATTCGGGTGCCGGTCCGAGCTCGCTCAAACGGAACCTCGGCTGTCAACGTCGCGTTGCTCACGCCACTCGGCGACCCGCTCGGTGAACCAGTGGTATTGACCTCACGCGTGAACGCACTGACTGGCCTCGGCCAAGTACTCACGGGAGCATTCATCATCTTGCTGGGCACCTGGTGGTTCGCGAGCTGGCGCAAACGACGCGATGCCGATTCAGATGTCCCGCAACATGCTGGTCGAGATGCTGGTCGAGATGCTCGCGACGCCAACGCCGAGGCGACTAACCTCTCATCTCCGTGAGCGCGCCAACAAACATTGTTCGAATCGTCACCGACAGTTCGTGTGACCTGCCCCAAGAGATCGCCGACGAACTCGGCATCGTGATCGTGCCGCTCAGCATCCGCTTCGGCGACGATGAGCTGATCGACCGCGAAGAGCTCACGGTTGCTGAATTCTGGAGCCGGTGCGCCGGATCAGACACGCTGCCCGAAACCGCGGCACCCGCACCCGGCCAATTCGAGACCGTGTACCGACGGCTCAAAGACGAAGGCGCAGCGGGTGTGGTTGTCGTCTCACTGTCGGGCGCCCTCTCGGCCACCATGCAAAGCGCCGAACTTGCAGCACGTTCCATCGCCAACGACGATTCGATCGATTTCGACGTTCGCGTCGTCGACAGCCGCACCGTCACCCTCGGCTTGGGCACCATTGCTCTTGCTTGCGCCCGCGCTGGACGCGACGGTGGATCGATTGATGACGTCGAAGCACTCGCCACCGACCTCGCCCAGCGCACCCGGGTGTTCGGTGCTCTCGACACGCTCGAGAATTTGAAAAAAGGCGGCCGCATCGGCAACGCGAAGGCAATGCTCGCCACCGTCTTGTCGATCAAGCCGATCATCGAGGTCGCTGGTGGCATCGTCGAAGAAGCCGGCAAGCAGCGCACCCGTTCGAAGGCGCTCACGTATCTCGTTGACAAAGTGCGGAGCTTTGACGGCAAGATCGCGAACCTCGCAGTACTCCACGCCGACTGCGGCGACGTCGACCTGTTCGTCGACATGCTCACCCCGCACTACGACGGCGACATCGTCATCGGCGAAATCGGCCCCGTCATCGGCACCCACGGGGGCCGGGGCACGATCGGCGTGGCGTTCCACGAACTCTAGGGTTTGCTGCCTGCCTGGCCCCCTCTGCCTGTTTTGTGTGAGCGATCGCCGCGTCGTTGGCAATGTCTCCTCACACGGAACTGGACCACACCTTCAACTGGTCGAACAACAGCACAGCAGCAACCGGTGCATTGCCCCATGATCAAACCGCCAGCCAAGTAACGTCTCAATCGACCATGTCCGAACCGACTTCAACGCTGATCGCCGAGCGTTACGAACTGAAACGCCGCCTGGCTCAGGGTGGTATGGCCGAAGTCTGGCTCGCCGTCGACCTCACACTGGACCGCAAGGTCGCAGTCAAGTGGCTCAAGCCTGCATTGGCTTCTGATGAAGTCGTTGCGGAACGCTTCCGACGTGAGGCAATCGCAGCAGCGAGCCTCAACCACCCGAACATCGTCGCCGTTCATGACGTGTTCGAACACGAGGGTCGCCAGGCCGTGGTGATGCAGCTCGTCGACGGCAAGAGCCTCCGGCAGCTACTCGACACACAAAAGCGCCTCTCTCCCGAACTCACCGCGCACATCGGCGCCTGCACGGCTGCGGCGCTGCATCACGCGCACGAGAACAACTTCGTCCACCGTGACGTGAAGCCCGGAAACATCATGATTACCCCAGACGGACGGGTACTCCTCACCGACTTCGGCATCGCCAAGGCTCTCCAAGGCGGCGACGATCTGACGAGTGAAAACATCATGATGGGCACGGCGAAATACCTGTCGCCCGAACAGGTCCGCGGCAAGAAGCTCGACGGTCGCGCTGATCTGTACTCGCTGGGCTTGGTTTTGTACGAGTGCCTCGCCGGTCGGGTGCCGTTCCTCGGCGAAAGCGATGCCGACACTGCGCTCGCGCGCCTCCAGCGCGACCCGACCGACCTCTCCCGACTCCGTGCGACACTGCCAACAAGCCTGGTGACAATCATCCATCAGCTCCTCGCACGCAACCCAATGCACCGTCCGGCAACCGGCGCCGACTTGGTTGCCGCACTTGAACAAGCCGCCGCCGAAGGCCCGCCTGACATCGATGAAACCCCCCACGAGCGCTCAACGGTCGCGCCGTTCTCCGCAGGTCGTCTCCGTCGTGCACCCTCAGATCTTGATGGCCGCGCCGACGACCGTCGGCGCGCCGCCCGCGGCGATTCATCACCAAATGGAACCCCGCGTCAACGCCGCGATCAGACGCCGAGTAACCCACAGCGGCGCGATCATCCCATCAATG
>CALAHA010000298.1 GCA_937891565.1 uncultured Ilumatobacter sp.
TCGCTGGCGCACAGCTCGCTGGCGCGTCGACGATCATCGCCGTCGATATCGACGACACCAAGCTCGAGTGGGCGAAAGGCTTTGGTGCCACTCATGTGTGTGCAATTCGAAGAAGACCGACCCAGTCGATTACATCCGGTCGGTCACCGGCGGCAACGGTGCCGACGTGTGCATCGAAGCAATCGGTCACCCGGCGGTCTACAAACAGTGCTTTGAAGCACGCGATTTGGCAGGCACGGTCGTCCTCGTTGGCGTGCCGAACCCGACGATGACCATCGAACTCCCCTTTATCGAGGTCTTTGGTCGCGGCGGCTCGCTCAAGTCCTCGTGGTACGGCGACTGCCTTCCCGAGCGCGACTTTCCGATGCTCATCGACCTGTACCTGCAGGGCCGGCTCGACCTCGATGGCTTCGTGTCAGAAAAGATTGGCCTCGGCGATGTCGAAGAGGCCTTTCACAAAATGGAACGTGGCGAAGTACTGCGCTCGGTTGTCATGATTGAGAGCCAATGAGCATCGAACTAGTCACCACAGAAGGTGTTTTCGCACTGGGCGGCGGCGAGTGGGAAGTGGAGAACAACATCTGGCTTGTCGGCGACGACAAGGAAGTGTTGATCTTCGACGCCGCACACGACCATCAGCCGATCATCGATGCAGTCAACGGCCGCAGGGTCAGGGGTATCGTGTTGACGCACGGCCACAACGACCACATCAACGCCGCGGTCGCACTGCGTGACGCTGTCGATGCACCAATCATGCTCCATGAGTTCGACCGTTTCCTCTGGGACGTCGTTTACCCCGAGCACGACTTCGATGAACCCATCGAACCTGGCCGCTCGCTGCGCGTCGCTGGTTACGAACTCGCCATCCTCCATACGCCTGGCCACTCCCCCGGCTGCTGCTGCTTCCACGACGTGTCAACCGGCGCCGTCGTGAGCGGTGACACACTGTTCTGCGGTGGGCCCGGCGCAACCGGCCGCGTGTACTCCGACGAGCCGACGATATTGGCGTCGATTCGAGACGTTCTGCTTTCGCTCCCTGATCACACCATTGTCCACACCGGCCACGGCGACACGACCACCATCGGCGACGAGCGCGACCGAGTACTCCAACGGGTTGCCGAGTTGGGATTGAACTGACAATGCCGGTGCGCGTCATCGAAGGGGCCATCCAGCACTACGCGTGGGGTGACCCAGACTTCATTCCGAAGTTGCTCGGCGTTGCCAGCCGCGGCCAGCCCTGGGCTGAGTTGTGGCTCGGTACCCATCCGAATGGCCCGACAATGCTCGAAGACGGCAGCCCGCTGTCTGACCTGACCGGCCAACTGCCCTATCTCCTCAAGGTGTTGTCAGCTTCCGAGCCGCTCTCGCTGCAAGCCCACCCGACCGCCGAGCAAGCCATTGAAGGCCATGCCCGCGGCGTCTTCACCGACGATCAAGCCAAGCCTGAACTCCTGGTCGCACTCACCGAGTTCGAGGCGTTGTGCGGGTTCCGCCCATACGGCTCGACTATCGACTACCTCCGACGTCTCGGCGCTGAGCAGTTTGCCGATTTTGTACAAGAGCACGGTGAAGATTCACTCGCCGATCTGTATCGAGGCGCCTTCGACGCGACCGCGACGATCGCTGGCCTTGAGTCGGTTGACGACCGTCAGGCGAGATGGGCCTGGACACTCGGCGAGACATACGGTCAGAGCGATCCGAGCGTCGCCGCTACCCTGCTGCTCAATTACGTCATGCTGCAGCCGGGCCAAGCCCTCCACCTCACTGCCGGAAACCTGCATGCGTACTTGCGCGGTTCGGGTATTGAACTGATGAACGCGAGCGACAACGTGGTCCGCGGAGGACTGACCGTTAAAGAGGTCAACGTCGATCTTTTGCTCGAAGTGGTCGACCCGGCTCCGCTGCGCGAGCCGATCATGAAGGTCACCGACGGCCGGTATCCACTTCCCGAGGCTGGCGTGGAGCTCATTTACCTGGCACCTGGTGACAGCCATACCGCAGTCGGCCACGAGCTCGCAATAGCGCTCGACGGCACCACGCTCTATCTTTCCCCTGGTACACCGGTCTTCGCCGACAGCGACACCTACGTCGTCACGCCGTTGTCCGGCTAACGTTTCCGGATCTGGACGATCTTTTCCTTGGTGTTGTT
>CALAHA010000299.1 GCA_937891565.1 uncultured Ilumatobacter sp.
GTGCCACTGCGCTCGACAATTTCGTCCAATTCCAAATATGTCACCGGTTTCATTGCTGTGGCGCTGATCGTCCTCGGTGCTGCGATGCTTTTCGGCTACAAGCCGCCATTCATGACGCCGCAGATCGACTCGGGCAAGAAAGACCAGACCGTTACGTCGATGTTTGTCTACGGCGTGGCATACGCAGTCGCCTCGATCGGCTGCACGATCGGCCTGTTTCTCGCGACGGTCTTTAGCGCCCGCCCCGACGAGACGTTCATTAACAGTGTGGGCAATATGGTTGCCTACGGCGCCGGCATGGCGCTCCTGGTCAGTGCTTTGACGGTTTGCTTCGCATTCGCCAACACCAGCCTGCTCAAGTTCCTCCGCAACTCCATGCAGTACATCGACAGGGTCGCTGCAGCATTCGTGGTGCTGTCAGGCCTGTACCTCGCCTGGTACTTCTACTGGGTCGACCTTGACAACGGCGGGGACCCGATCACCGACTGGGCCTTCGCTCGTCAGGCGGATGCAACAGCGTTCCTGAACGACAACTGGAAAGTCGTTGGGATTGTCCTTGTGGCAACGGTGACTGCAGCTGTTGCCTACGTCACTTTCCGCAACGAAGATGAGCCGAAGATCGAAGCACCCGCCGAGTCAGAATCCGTTTCCTGACCACTTGCGTTTCAGTTGGGGTCTGACCCCAACTGAAACCCCAACTGAAACCGGGGGCGCGTTGCTCCGTAGTGTCGAGAGTGCATGACTGAGACGTTCGACCCAACCACTGTTCCGATCAAGGCCGCGGCCACCGTGATGATGGTGCGTGACGGCGAGCCTGGGCTCGAAGTCTTCATGTTGCGTCGCACCGGTCAGGCAGCCTTCGGCGCTGGCATGTATGTGTTCCCCGGCGGCCGTGTCGATGACGCCGACCACGCCGATGAGATTGCACCGTTCTGCGATGGCCTTGATGATGCAGACGCGTCAGCGCAGCTCGGCATCGACCAGGGTGGCCTGGCGTTCTGGGTCGCGTCGATTCGCGAATGTTTTGAAGAAGCCGGTGTGCTGCTCGCTGAGCGTCGCGACGGTGAGCCGCTCGACCTCGGTGACGACGAACGTCATGCGGTGCACGACGGCGAAATGTCAATGGTCGAACTGTGTAAACGGCACGATCTCGTGCTCGACCTGTCGACGACGCACTACGTCGATCACTGGATCACCCCGGTCGGCGAGAAGCGGCGCTTCGACACGCGCTTTTTCGTCACCGAAGCACCTGCCGGTCAGGAGGGTCTCCACGATGACAAGGAGACCACCGACAGCCTGTGGGTCAGCCCGCAGAAGGCACTCGACATGCAAGAGGCTGGCGAGTTGATGATGATGCCTCCCACGATGTACAACCTGCGTCGCCTGATGCAGTCGGCGACCGCTGCTGAAGCTCTCGCGGCCGGCGAGGCGCTCACCGACATTGCCTGCATCCTGCCGAAGCTCCGCTCGATCGACGGCGGCAAGATTTCAATCGCCATGCCCGGCGACGCCGACTACGACACTCTCCAATAGATGCGTATGGGGTGATGCGTATGGGGTCAGGCCCCTTTCGCAACTCTGTGGCCGGCGGCCGAGTGCGCCTGAGCCAAACTGAGGAAGCTATTCGAGGAATGCTCGAATGTCTGCAGCGATTCTGAGGCCGTCGCGAACGCCGCGGTTGCCGAGTGCGGAATCGAGTTCTACCGTGACGAGGAGTCGGTCACACTTTGGTCTGACCCGGAGCGTGTAAAGGGTGTGACAATCAGTGTCAGCCTCTGGACCGGGCGCTGACCTTCACGAAAGCCTCGTTGACGCCATCGGAGAGGTGGGCAGAGCAGCCGGCCATGTCGATGTCGTTGGGCTCCGATGGGGGAGCGATGTCGTTGATGATTCGCTGGGCGATCGACCGGAACATGTCCGCAGCAGCACCAGTCCCCTCGATCGCTACGGGGTTTCCAGCGTCGTTGCCGGCGGCAACGGTTGGCTCAAGCGGGATCTGACCGAGGAGCGGTGCGCCAATGGCCTCGGCCAGCGCAGCGCCACCGCCCGAACCGAACAGCGGGTACGACTCGCCGTGGTCGCAGGTGAAGGCACTCATGTTTTCGATCACGCCGAGAACCTTCAGAAAGCTGCGTCGGGCCATGTCGGCAGCGCGTTGAGCGACCTTTTGTGCAGCAAGTGCAGGTGTGGTGACAACGAGGAGCTCGGTACTCGGCAACATTCGGGCGAGGCCCATTTGTACGTCGCCGGTGCCTGGGGGCATGTCGATCAGGAGGTAGTCGAGCTCGCCCCAGCGCACGTCGCGAAGGAACTGTTCGACCGCCTTGGTGAGCATCAGGCCGCGCCACATGAGCGCAGTTTCCTCCTCGACCATAAAGCCGGTCGAGACGACTTTGAGCAGACCGTTGCCGACTCTCCGTTCGTTGGGGAAGATTTTCGGCATGCCGGGTTCGCCGTCATCGCCCGTAACGGGGTGCGCCTCGAGCCGGTCGCTGATGCCGAGCAACCGCGGAACCGAGAACCCCCAGATGTCAGCGTCGAGCACCCCGACCGTGAGCCCCGTCGCGGCGATTGCGGCAGCGAGGTTGACGGTGACGGACGACTTGCCGACGCCACCCTTTCCGCTCGCAATGGCAAGCACCTTGCAGTTCGTCGGCACTTCGGTGGCCGCTGCATTTTCCCGAGCGTTCCAGCGGGCCTTGGTCATCACCTCGCTGCGTTCTTCGGAGTTCATCTCGCCCCAGGTGATCTTCACCTTCGAGACACCAGGGTGCAGTTCGACCCGATCTTTGACTTCTTTTTGGATCTCGGCACGCATCGGGCAACCGGAGATCGTCAGCTTGATCTCAACATTCACGATCCCGTCGGAATGGACGACAATTGACGGGACCATTCCAAGCGACACGATGTCGGCACCCAGTTCTGGGTCGATGACCGAGCGGAGTACTTCCTCCACCTCATCGCGCCCAGGGGGTGGAGCCGTTGTGGGCTGTGCTGTGACCATGTGGATATTTTACCGGTCGCGACCGTGTAATCTCGTCATGTGGACACGTCGCAACTCGATCTGCTCAAGACCTTGGGCGACAACACGCGCTACGCCATCTATCTTGAGCTGGCTCGAGCGTCCGTGCCGAAGACCACCGCCGAGATTTCCGAGACGCTGTCGCTGCATCCGAACACGGTCCGGCCGCATCTCGAACGGATGCGTGAGGTTGGCTTGCTTTTGGTCGAAGTCGGCGGGCGTGGCGAACTGGGCCGTCCGCAGCATCGCTATTCGGTGGCCCCCGATGCCCCGTCGCTGGGGCTTGAACCTCCCGCGATGCCGGTACTCGCCCGCATGGTGCT
>CALAHA010000300.1 GCA_937891565.1 uncultured Ilumatobacter sp.
TGTTTGTTGCCTTCGAGATGATGCTGGTGTCGAGCTATGTGCTCCTCACCCTCGGCGGACGGGCCGGGCAGGTGCGATCGGGCATGTCGTATGTCGTGATCAGCCTGATTGCCTCGACGTTTTTCATCACGGCGCTGGCACTGCTTTACTCGGCGACTGGCACCGTCAACATGGCTGAACTTGCCGAACGAATGCCTGAGCTCAGCAGTGGGGTACGTGTCGGATTCTCGCTGTTGCTCATCGCTGTCTTCGGCATCAAGGCGGGCATCTTTCCGCTGTTCTTCTGGCTCCCCGACAGCTATCCCACTGCACCGAATGCGGTCACGGCGATCTTTGCTGGGCTGCTTACCAAGGTTGGCGTCTACGCCATCATCCGTACGCAATTGCTGATCTTCCCGATCGATGCGCAGCAGGGCACGCTCCTCCTGGTCATCGCTGGCTGCACAATGCTCGTCGGCGTACTCGGTGCGCTGTCGCACGACGACCTCCAGCGCATCTTGTCGTTCCACATCGTGAGCCATATTGGCTACATGATCATGGGCCTCGGTCTCTTCACCCTGGCAGGCATTGCCGGTGCCATCTTCTATGTTGTCCATCACATCGTCGTGAAGACGGCGCTGTTCCTGGTCGCCGGGCTGGTCGAGCGCAAGGCCGGGTCGGATCGGTTGTCTCGGGTCGGCGGCCTCGTTCGAAGCGCGCCGATGATCGCAATCCTCTTCGCGCTGCCCGCTTTGAGCATCGCTGGGATTCCACCGTTCTCCGGGTTTGTTGCCAAGTTCGCCCTTGTCGGCGCGGGCATTGAAGCACAGCAGTGGGGCATCGTCGCAGTAAGTCTGATTGTCAGCCTGCTCACGATGTATGTGATGGGTCGTGTCTGGTCGAACGTGTTCTGGGGCCAACCAGAAGACGGTGAGGTCGCCGACCGTCTCGAGCCGGGCGTGACGAAACTGCCGGTCGTGATGACCGCATCGACGGTCGTGGTCGTCGGACTCTCGGTAGCGCTCCTGGTGTTCGCCGGCCCGTTGTACGACCTTGCCGAACGAGCCGCTGCCGACCTGTTGAACCCCCAGGGTTACATCGACGCCGTCCTCGGCTCGCACAGTGAGGCTGGCGGATGAACAAGTTTCTCCGACTCCCCACCCTGCTCATCTGGCTGACATCGCTGTGGGTCGCGCTGTGGGCTGACCTCACTGTCGGCAATGTGCTCGGTGGCCTCATCGTGGCGCTCGTCGTCGTCGGCGTGGCGCGGCCGACCGGGGTGACCGGTCTTGAACGAACGAACTTTCGGCCCATTTCGGCGCTGGTTTTTGCCGCTTATTTCCTGTGGCAGCTTGTCAAGGCGAACCTCGTTGTTGCCTGGGAGATCATCACGCCCGGCCTCAAGATTCATCGGGCGATCATCGCAGTGCCGATGCACACCACGTCTGCCGGAGTGGTCACGCTGATTGCCAACTCGACCACTCTGACGCCTGGCACGGTGACCGTCCATGTTGGCGAAAAACGTTCGACCGATGGCGGCTCTGTAGAACGCATCCTGTTTGTCCATGTTCTGCATTTCAGGGATGTCGAGTCGGTCAGACGCGATGTGATGAAACTCGAATGGCTGGCGATCAAGGCATTCGGGCAGCGCGACGAGCTGTCTCGCGTAGAGGCCGCTCTCAACTCGACCAGCAACTCAACGCCTGACGGAAAGAACGTTGCCAGATGATCTTTGTTGCCTTCGTGTTTCTCTCCGTTGCGGCGGGGTGTTTTCTTTACCGGCTCCTGCGCGGCCCATCGACATCTGATCGTGTGGTTGCCCTTGACGGTGTGTTGTCGGTCGTGGTCAGCGGCGTCATCGTTGCTGCGGCCAAGGCGAACAGCGACGTCATCCTGGTGACGGTTTTGGTTGTCTCGTTGGTGGGGTTTGTCGGCACGGTGGCCCTCGGCCGGTTCATCGAACGGCAGGGTGGCTGATGAGCATCGTCGCAGCCGTCTTCGTCATCGTCGGATCGCTGCTCACCATGATTGGTGGTATTGGTGTCGTTCGATTCAACGACCTCATGTCGCGTGTCCATGCCGCGGCAAAGGCGCCAACCCTTGGTCTGTTGCTCGTGGCGATTGGCGCCGCCATCGAAATTGGATCCAGCAAAGCGGTGGTAACACTGCTACTCGTCGTGGTGCTACAGCTCTTCACCTCACCCGTTGCGACCCATGTCTTGGCACGTGCGTCGTACGGCCAGGTCTCTATCGAACTCGATGGGGGTGACGATCTAGCGCAGCACTTTGCAGCCGAATCGGGAGAGGCCGCAGCGGCGGAAGAAGCAAAACTGGCTGAGAAACGCGCCGAGCAGTCACGCAGTCAGGGCGATGATTGAACCAGTGAGGTGCAGCTGGCCGGCCGGCAGCGCAACCTACCTCGAGTACCACGACCACGAGTGGGGTCGCCCGACCACTGGCGACCATCGGCTGTTCGAGAAGATCTGCCTCGAAGGCTTTCAGTCAGGGTTGAGCTGGCTCACGATTTTGATGAAGCGTCCTCGATTCCGCGAGGTGTTTGCCGACTTCGACTATCGGGCCGTCGCCGAATTCGGTTCTGACGACGTCGAACGGCTGCTGCAGGATGCTGGCATCGTCCGGCACCGAGGCAAGATCGAAGCAACGATCAACAACGCTCAGCGCGCTATCGAGCTGGTCGAGACCGAAGGTTCGCTCGTCGACTGGGTCTGGGAGTGGGCCGTGGCCGAACCGGAACGGACTGATGCGGGTGGTATCGCCGCACAGACCGCTCGGTCCGCGGCGTTGGCCAAAGAGTTGAAGCACCGCGGTTGGAAGTTTTTTGGGCCGACTACGGCGTACGCGTTCATGCAATCCGAGGCGCTGACGAACGATCACGACGCCACTTGCTTCGTTTACCAGGCGTGCCAAGACGAACGGCAGGCGTTCCTTGCCGGGCGGACGTTACGGCCGTGACCGGCCCAGGTTCGATACGCTCACACCATGCGGCCAGCGAGCACTCTTGCCCTCGGACTTCTTCTCTTTGTGATCCTGCTTGCCGGGATCATCTCATTGGTTCGTCTCTGAGCGTATTAATGTTGCGCACGATCATGCCGAACGGGACGGCGTGGACAGCTCAGTCCGGTCAGTACTTCCACAGCTATCGACTCTCGGGAATTTCCACGTGAATCTTGCGCACATCCTCGAACCACACGACGCCGACTCGATCGCGCTGATCAGTCGGGGGAATGAAACGACCTACGGCGAACTCCGCAGCCAGATCGACTGCCTGCGCGGTGGGCTCGCGTCGATCGGTGTTACTGCAGGTGACCGCGTCGCGCTGCTGTGCTCGAACAGCCGGCACTTTGTCATCACTTACTTCGCCACGGTCGGTCTCGGGGCGATCGCGGTACCGCTCAACCCATTAAGCCCAGCTCCTGCGCTCGAAAAAGAGATTGCCAGTGTCGGTGCCAAGGTGGTTGTGGTCGAGAAGGTGAGCACCGCTACGTGGTCGAACGTCGATCGATCTCTGGTGCCAACCGTTGAAATCGTGCTGAGCACCGATGGCGAGAACGCATCGGAGGGTGCCCGTTCGATCGACGAGCTACTCGACGCCGATGCGGTCGACATTGTTGACGTCAGCAACGAAGCAACCGCCGTGCTCATCTTTACGAGTGGAACCGCTGGTCTGCCCCGGGCTGCAATGCTGACGCACGGAAACGTGTTGACGAACATCGCGCAGAGCAAGGCAACCGGGGTCCTCAACAGCGATGATCTGATCTGGAGTGTGCTCCCGCTCTTTCACATCTTCGGCCTGAATGTGGTTATGGCCACCGGGCTGGGCGTCGGAGCGACCGTCATGCTCGTCCAGCGTTTCGACCCGCATAGTGCTGCCGAGTCGATCAAGACTCGTCGTGCGACCATCGTGCCTGGGGCGCCTGCGATGTGGGCAGCCTTCACGCATTTCGACGAGCTGCCTGCCGACAGTTTCACGACCGTTCGCGTCGCTCTGTCAGGCGCCTCCAAGCTCCCGGTGCCGGTCTTCACTGCGATGCGTGACCGATTCGGCGTCGAGATCGCCGAGGGGTACGGCCTGACCGAAACCTCGGCAACAGTGACCACCTCGCTCGGCGCCCCGATCCGCCCCGGATCGGTCGGGCGTGCGTTCGACGGTGTCGAAATTCGGCTGGTCAGCGGTGACCACGATGTCCTCGTTGGCGATGTTGGCGAGATTTGGGTGCGTGGAGCGAACGTGTTCCCCGGATACTTCAATGATCCGATTGCCACAGCTGCCGTTCTCACCGAAGACGGCTGGCTGAAAACCGGCGACATGGGTGTGGCCGACGACGATGGGTACATGTTCATCGTTGACCGAGCGAAAGACCTCGTGATCGTGTCTGGGTTCAACGTGTATCCGGCCGAAGTTGAAGAGGTGCTCGCCATGCATCCTGAGGTCGCCGAAGTCGGCGTCGTGGGCGTACCGCACCCGCATACCGCCGAGGCGGTGAAGGCATTCGTGGTGCTGACCGCGGGTTCCGACGTCGACGAAGAGACGTTGATCGAATACAGCCTCGACCGGCTCGCTCGCTACAAGTGTCCGTCGAAAATCATGTTCGTCGATGAGCTGCCCCGCAACCCCACCGGCAAGCTGCTGCGCCGCCGTCTCGACGACACGCTCTCTGTCTCCTGATCTTGCGGCGCGTCGGCACCCGCAGCGCTACTCGCAGCAGCACCCACTGCTGTTCCAGCACGCAGACAGTGGATGGTGCGTGAGATTCCGCCGTGACGAACCTCACAGTGCGACCTGGAGGACGTCTTGTGAAAACGTGCACAAACGTTCTAACGTGGTCAGGGCATGGTTGGTCAGCGAACTCGACGCCGAATTCCGGAGGCAACTGTCGCCCGTCTTCCGGTGTACCTGCGGATCCTCAGCGAGCAGTTCGATATCGATGTCACGAAAATATCGTCAGAGGAACTGGCTGAGTTGGCGGGCGTCAATGCTGCCAAGGTGCGTAAAGACCTGAGCTACCTCGGTAGCTATGGCACTCGGGGGGTGGGTTGCGAGG
>CALAHA010000301.1 GCA_937891565.1 uncultured Ilumatobacter sp.
CCGTCGACGAGTTGGAACGTGTTACGCCACCAGGCCAGCGTCGAGAACCCGCCGAATCCGCCAATGATGATCACTGGCAGCACGCTCAACGGGCCATCGAACGGTGCGCGAACGATAAACAGCACAACGAGAACGATTTGTGCGATGCCCAACGATCGAAAAATTCGCAGTCCGAGGAACACGATGGCGATCGGCGACTGCCGTTGCGGAGCGGCGAGGTCGATCATCCCGGTGGCGGTGGCGGTGGCGGTGGCGTGGAGCCGGGTTCGGGTGCTGTCACGTCACCGGACAGTGGCAGCATCTCGGCATCGCTGGTGATCTCGTCGGCAACGACGTCGGCGCGTTCGGTGACGAGCAGTTTGATCCGCTCGGCATCGGCTTGAGTCAGGCCGGGGATACTGATGTCGGGGCCTGCCGTGCTCACCTGCAGGGTGGCGAGGCCCAGTGATCGTTCGATTGGGCCGCGGCGGACGTTGACATGCTGGATACGGCTGAACGGTAGCGACTCGACTCGGTGGGTGATGACGCCGCTGCGTAACGACAGATCGTGTTCGCGGAGTTGATAGGCGAGCCGACGCACTTCGAGCGTGCGCACGACGGCCACCATCCCGAGCAGCAGCAGAACACCACCGCCGATCAGGAGTGGTACAACCTTCTGATTGGCCTGCACCGCAATGATGACGGTGCCAACGGCAACGGCGGTGGCCGCCAGTGCAACGCCGGTCAAGCTGACGCGGAGATAGCGGGGGTCGACGGACACGAATGCGTCGTCGTTGAGTCGAGGAAGGTGATCGGTCGGGATCGGTTCGTTGCTGAACGAATCGGTCATGCCTGCTTTCTAGCAACCGTCGGACGGATCCGGTCATCAGCGAGACGTACGTGACGTCCGACTCTGCCTTCGTCGAAGGAGCAACCAATCGTGTCGTCGCCGCGGAGTAGTCGATCGAGCGGACCGTTTTGCAGTCGATGAACACGGCCGAGTTCTCTGAGATGGCCCACGAGGTCGATTGCGAGCGGCTGCTTGACGGCCGGCATGTCGGTACCTGATCTGGGTACTTGACGATGCTTGGGGCCATTCGCGTGGCAGTCGGCTGAGCAGCTGCCAGGCTGGCGGCCTTGGCGTCAGGATCTGAACGTTCTCGACCGAAACGGCCGCGAGGGAATCCGGAAGGTCGCGCCCTGGCAGCTGCGGCGATCACTGCTGAACAGCGACTGAAGTACCCCGAATCGCTCCCGATTACCGAACGTCACGACGAGCTGCTCGAAGTGATTCGAGAGCACCAGGTCGTGATCGTCGCCGGCGAGACTGGTTCTGGCAAGAGCACCCAGATCCCGAAGTTGTGCCTGGAAGCAGGGCGCGGCGTGGCCGGCCTGATCGGGCACACTCAACCCCGTCGCGTGGCGGCTCGGACGATTGGTGAGCGCATCGCCGACGAACTTGGATCGAAGCTCGGCGACGACGTTGGCTACACCGTGCGCTTCACCGATCAGGTGGGCGAGCGGACGTTGATCAAGGTGATGACCGACGGCATCCTGCTGGCCGAGATTCAGCGTGATCGGATGCTGCGCAGGTATGACACGCTGATCATCGACGAGGCGCATGAACGCAGTCTGAACATCGACTTCATCCTCGGCTACCTCAAACAGCTGTTGCCGAAGCGGCCCGATCTGAAGGTGATCGTCACCTCGGCAACGATCGACACGACTCGATTTGCTGAGCACTTCTCTGCGCCGCCGACGGACGATCCGAACGGCGCACTCATCCCTGCTCCGATCATCGAAGTCATCGGCCGGACGTTCCCGGTTGAGGTTCGTTACCGCCCCTACGGGCCGGACAATGAAGAGGATCCCGACGACCGTCGTGACCAGGTGCAGGCCGTACTTGACGCCGTCGACGAACTCACCCGAGCTGGCGACGGCGACGTCCTCGTGTTCCTCTCGGGCGAGCGTGAAATTCATGACACGGCTGACGCGCTGAAGCGTGACCAAGCAGGCCGAGCCCGGCCGCTCGAGATCCTGCCGCTGTATGCACGGCTCTCGTCACCAGAGCAGCAGCGCGTGTTCAAGCCATCCGGAAAGCAGCGCGTCGTGCTGGCGACCAACGTTGCCGAGACCTCGCTCACCGTGCCTGGTGTGCGATACGTCGTCGACACGGGCACAGCGCGCGTGTCTCGATACAGCAAGCGACTCAAGGTGCAGCGGCTACCGATCGAACCCGTGTCGCAAGCCTCGGCCAACCAGCGTTCGGGTCGTTGCGGTCGTGTTGCCCCGGGCATCGCCATCCGCTTGTTTGCTGAGGACGAGTTCGTCGAACGGCCTGAGTTCACTGACCCGGAGATCCTCCGCACAAACCTGGCCTCGGTCATCTTGCAGATGACGGCAATCGGGCTTGGTGACGTCGGTAACTTCCCGTTCGTTGAGCCGCCCGACTCGTCAATGATTCGTGACGGCTATGCGCTACTCGAAGAGTTGGCTGCGATCGTTCCGGCTGAACGCGGCGTGACCGAACGCGAGCTGACCTCGATTGGCCGCGACCTCGCGAAGCTGCCGGTCGACCCTCGGCTCGGGCGAATGGTGCTCGAAGCCCACGACCTGGGCTGTGTCCGTGAGGTGCTGGTCATTGCCTCGGCACTGTCGATTCAAGACCCTCGGGAGCGTCCGCAGGAAAAGATCGAACAGGCGAATGAGTTTCACAACCGTTTCAAGGTTGAGGGCTCCGACCTGCTGTCGCTCGTGTCGCTGTGGGATTACTTGCGGCTCAAGCAGCGTGAGCTGTCGGGCAACCAGTTCCGACGGATGTGTCGCAAGGAATTCCTCAACTACCTACGGGTCCGCGAGTGGACCGACCTGTATAGCCAGCTCCGTCGGGTCGCCGGAGAGTTGAAGATCAGGCCGGGTGCGGGGCTCACAGAGAGTCATCCCGACCACGTCCACCAAGCGCTGCTGGCCGGGCTGCTCTCGCAGATCGGTATGCGTGAGCGCGAGACGCGTGAGTACCGCGGTGCCCGCGATGCACGGTTCGTGATCGCTCGCGGTTCGGTCATTGGTCGCAAGCAGCCCGACTGGGTGATGGCTGCCGAACTCGTCGAAACGAACCGGCTCTATGCCCGCAGGGTCGCAGCGATCCAGCCCGAGTGGATCGAGAAGTCGGCCGAGCACTTGGTCAAGAAGTCCTACGGCGATCCACGGTGGGATGTCAAAGGCGGCCGAGCGGTGTGCGTTGAGCAGGTGACGCTCTTCGGTATTCCGATCGTCACCGATCGGATCATCGGTTACGACCAGATCGACATCGACGGCGCACGGGCGATGTTCATCCAGAAGGCATTGGTTGAAGGGGAGTGGAACAGTCACCAGAAATTCGTGCAACGAAACCAGGAGTTCCTCGACCGAGTCCGACAGATGGCGGCACGCGTGCGCCGGGTCGAACTCGTCGACGACGAGATGCTGTTCGATTTCTTCGACGGCCGCGTCGACGTCGACGTGACCGACACGCGCCGTTTCGACCGATGGTGGAAAGCGGAGCGGCAGCGCGATGGTCGGCTGCTCGACCTGACCGACGAG
>CALAHA010000302.1 GCA_937891565.1 uncultured Ilumatobacter sp.
ATTCGGAAACAGATGATCAGCCTCGGGCTTCGAGTGCAGCGATCAACTGTGGGAGGACCTTGTGGACGTCACCCACGATTCCGAGGTCAGCAACGCCGAAGATCGGCGCTTCCTTGTCCTTATTGATCGCGATGATGTTCTTTGAGCCCTTCATGCCCACCATGTGCTGGGTGGCACCAGAGATGCCAGCAGCGATGTACACGGTCGGCTTGACGACCTTGCCGGTCTGTCCGACCTGGTAGCTGTACGGGACCCAACCGGCGTCGACGATCGCACGTGATGCGCCAGGTGCACCCTTGAGGAGCTTGGCGAGGGTCTCGATCATCTCGTACTTCTCGGCATCACCAAGACCACGACCGCCACCGACGACAACAGCTGCTTCGTCAAGCTTCGGGCCGCTGGTTTCTTCGACATGCACGGCGGTGACCGTTGCACCTCCGGTTGCACCGAGCTCGCCAGCAGCAGCTGCGACGATCTCACCAGCGGCGCCAGCGCCACCAGCTGCTTCGAAGCTCTTTGGACGGAAAGCTGCAAGGAACGGACGCTCGCCGGTGAACGTGGAGTTCACCAGCTTGGAGCCACCGAAAATCGGCGTTTGCACGGTGACCGAATCGCCGTCGACCGTGATGTCGGTCGAGTTGGTGAGCACCGTACGGTCGAGCTTGACCGACAGGCGGGCCATGACGTCACGGCCTTCGTAGTTCTGCGGGAACATGATGACGTCGGGAGCGTCGCCCCCGTTGATCACGGCCTGCATTGCAGACGAAACCGCAGGACCCGGCAGCGCACCAGCAAGATCACCAGTCTCGTAGATCTTTGCGGCGCCGTGATCGGCGAACGCAGCGGCTGCCCCGCCGGCTGAGCCAGCAACGAATGCCGTCACCGAACCGCCGAGCGTGTTGGCCTTGGAGAGCAGTTCGAGCGTGGCAGTGCTGGCGATATCGCCGTCTGCCTGGGCGAACACCCAGATGTTGTTGAGAGCCATGATCAGATCACCTTCAGTCCGTCGAGGAACTCGACAATCTTGTTGAACGTTTCGCCATCGTCTTCGATGACCTCGCCAGCCTCGCGGGCGGGAGCGTCATCGACCGATGTGATTTGCTGGGCCCAGGACACGGCTTCGATGCCAAGATCGGCAGCGGTAACGGTGTCGACCGGCTTCGACTTGGCGGCCATGATGCCCTTAAAGCTTGGGTAGCGGGGCTCGACGACGCCTGCGGTCACAGAGACCACTGCGGGGAGCGTGCAGGTGACTTCGTCGTAGCCGGCTTCGGTCTGACGGTCGACCTTGACGGTGCCACCATCGACGGTGATCGTCTTAGCAAAACCGACCGAGGGAAGTCCGAGGACTTCGGCCATCTGCTCGGGCACGGTGCCGGTGTAGCCGTCGGACGACTCGGTACCAGCAATGATCAGGTCGTAGTCGCCCGCCCGACCGATAGCGCCAGCCAAAACCTTGGCAGTCGTCAGCGCATCGGCACCGGCAAGCGCCGGGTCAGATACGAGAACTGCCTTCTCGGCGCCCATGGCGAGTGCGGTACGCAGACCGGACACTTCGTCATTCGGGGCCATCGAGACCAGGGTGACAGAGCCTTCACCAGCGGTGTTCACCAGCTGGAGCGCCATTTCGACGCCATAGCTGTCCGACTCATCGAGGATGAGTTTCCCGTCTCGCTTGAGCGTGTTGGTCGAGGGATCCAGCTCACCCGGCAATGCCGGGTCAGGGATCTGTTTCACACAGACAATGACATTCATAAGGCCACTTAAGTTACCGGTGAGTCAAGTACGAACCCAATTCGAGCTCACCGATGTGACGCGCGTCGAGACGACCGCCTTGTACCGTTCCGGGCAGTGAAGGTCTTGCTCGTGGTCAACTCGTTCGCCTCATCGGTGACAGCGCGCAACACCGTCGTCGTCCACCGTCGGCTCAGTCGGGGCCACGATGTCGAGATCGTCGAAACCAATCGACGAGGCCACGCAACCCGGTTTGCCCACGACGCGGCCCGTCGAGGCGTTGACGTCGTCATTGGCTACGGCGGCGACGGCACGCTCAACGAGGTCGCCACGGGCATCGCCGGCACCGACACCGCACTCGGCGTCCTGCCCGGTGGCTCGACCAATGTGTTTGCGCGCACCCTCGGAATGCCTAACGACCCGGTCGAAGCGGTCGAGTACCTGGCCAGGGGCCTCGACGCCGCAGACCTCCGCCCGATCGGCCTCGGCCAGGTCAACGGTCGTTACTTTTGCTTCCACGTCGGAGTCGGTTACGACGCTGCTGTTGTGCAACAAGTCGAAAAGCGTGGATCGCTCAAGCGCTGGCTCGGGCACCCACTGTTTATCTCTGCCGGCCTTTCGACTTGGTTGCGGGGATACGACCGTCAGCACCCACACTTCAGCGTCACCGGCGACGGCGGGGAGCCCATCGACGACGGGTATTTCACGATCGTGCTGAACACGAACCCGTATACGTACCTCGGGAATCGGCCGCTCGACCTCTCCCCCGCCGCAACACTCGATCGGGGCTTGGTCGCTATCACGTTCAAGACGATGAACGCACGGGCAATCCTCAGCTCACTCGCCGGAGCACTCAAGGGTGGAGGCGTTCAGCCAGCCGACCATCTCGACGTGCGGACTGACGTGAGCAATCTGGTGATCGAACACGCAACGCCGTTCCCCTATCAGGTCGACGGTGACGCACTCGGAGACACCGGACGACTCGAGTTCGTCCACGTGCCCGACGCCGTCAAGCTCGTGTTCCCCACTGCCCTTCCGGGCTGATCCGACGACCCAGCGCCATCAGCGCTAGGTCCGGCACATCGGTACAGACGCCGTCGACACCGATCGCAGCGAGTTCTTGCAACCGCTCGGGGTCATTGCAAGTCCAGGTGTTGATTGCGATGCCGGCGCCATGACAGCGATCGACCATCGCCTGATCGATGGTCGGCTCCCACGGATGCACCGCAGCATGGCCAGCAGCAGCGGTCTGCTCGATCACTTCGGAAGTGGCATTCATCACCAAATAAGCCGTCATCAAATCGGGTGCCAGTTCGCGACATCGCTGGACAGTGGCCCAGTCGAATGACGAGATAATCCAGCGCGATGCATCACCGTGCTTGCGCATTTCCGCGATGGCCAGCTCGGCAACGGCCACGGTTGGGTCATAGCCGGCCTCGTCATCAGAGTTCTTGATTTCGACATTGACGAGCATGTCGCCGCACGCTGTAAGGACCTCGCAGAGCACCGGATAGCCGTCGAGTACAGCCGGTTCGTTCGGCAGTGGGTCGTGTTTTACGATCAATCGACCGTCAGGGGCCAAGCGGACATCGAGTTCGACGCCGTCAGCTCCCATCTTGTCGGCGAACTCGAACGCTCGGATCGAGTTCTCTGGAGCAGCAGCCGAAGCGCCTCGATGTCCAATCACCAGCATGTTTCAAGTATTGCGGCCGACCGGCCCCAGCTCCGAATCCACCCCCAGCACGCGCGCGATGCCGGCGTCAAGCCCGCGCGTGTCACACACACTGCCACTTGCGGAGTTCCGTGGTCGCGCCTACATTTGCTCCGTCGAGCGGGCGGCCTTACACACCTTGCGTTGCAGACCCGCGTGCAGCGCCCGAACGAACTCCTTGGAGACTTACCAGTGACGATTCTTGCGTCCAGCATCACCTTGGGAGCTGCGGAAACCGATTGGCGAGACGACGCCCTGTGCCGTGAAACCGATCCGGAGCTCTTCTTCCCGGTCGGCACCACCGGAAACGCGCTGGTTCAGATCGACAACGCCAAAGAAGTGTGCGGCGAATGCCCGTCCGCTCAGGGTTGTCTCGATTTCGCTCTCGACACCAACCAGGACTCCGGTATCTGGGGCGGCCTCACCGAAGAAGAGCGCCGCGTCATCCGTCGCAAGCGAGTGGCCGCAACCCGCGCCGCCCGCGCCGCCGTCGGCTGATTTTTCTCGACGTCACGCCTCAGCGACTCAGTCGTCGACGGCCGGCACCGACAATTCGATCACTGTGCCGTGGTTGTGCGACGAGCCGTCGCCAAGGCCTGCTGCGTCGAGGTCGTCCGATACTGCCGGACGGATCGAGATGGTTCCGTTGAGTTCTGTCGTCACCAGTGTGCGGACAATCGACAAGCCGAGCCCCGTCGAGGAGTCAAGGTCAAAACCTGAGTCGACACCACGACCATTGTCGGTGACCTTGATATGGAGCTGGTGAAGCCGCTGGGTCAACATCACCGTCACTGCGCCACCACTGCTGCCCTCGGGGAAACCATGTTCGACCGCGTTCTGCAACAGTTCGGTTAACACGACCGAGAGCGGTGTTGCCGTATCGGCAGCAATCCGACCGCCATCACCGCTGACCGTGAACCGGACCGGGCGGTCAGGCGACTGCAGACCTTCTTCTGCCAGCCGGAGCAACGGCCGCACGATCTCGATGAATGCGATGTCTTCGCCGGGCTCTCGCGAAAGTGACTCGTGGACCAGAGCAATCGTGCGGATGCGGCGCACCGATTCCGACACCGCCGCCTTGGCCTCCGGGTTCGTGAGGCGCCGCGACTGCAGCCGCAGCAGCGACGAGATGGTCTGGAGGTTGTTCTTAACCCGGTGATGGATTTCACGGATCGTTGCGTCCTTAGAGAGCAGAAGGCGATCGCGTTTGCGGATTTCGGTGACGTCGCGAACGAGCATGAGGCCGCCGTCGACGACCGGTTCCCCATCGACATGTCGGATAAGCGGCACGCACCGACTGAGGAGCGTGACGTCGGCACCTTGCTCGAACTCCTCAACCACGGGCTCCATGCGTTCGAACGCCTGGCGGGCCGGGCCATCGTGGAACCCAAGTTCGGCAAGCCGCATACCGACCGGGTTGGCATGGATCCCGACGCGATGGAGCGCTGAGTTCGCATTCGGCGACACATAGGTGACCGTGCCGTTCGCATCGAGCATCAGCACGCCGTCGCCGATACGCGGCGCTGCGCTCGAGTCAGCAACACGGCCCGCGAACGGGAACGTGCCGGCGTTGATCATGAGGACGAACTTGTCGAAAATGATGCTGTAGGCCTGCTCGAGTTCGCCGAGGCTGCGACCGTCTTGGACCTTCCATTCCTTACTGAGCACGGCAACCACTCGGCCTTCTCGTCGAACGGGAATCGCCATCAGCCGGGTGCTGGCCCGGTCGCCTGATCTCGCTGCGATCTCGCCTTCGAGGCTCTCACCGGTGGCTGCGGCCTGTTCGAGAAGGCTGGCGCCGCTGGTCGCCCATGTGCCGATGTAGTCAGCGACATACATGGTTTGGTTCGTGGCAGGACGGACTTGGTCAACAACGACCCACTTCCCATCGTTCGACCGGACGTAGAGCAGGAGATCGGCGAAGCAGAGATCAGCGAGAAACGCCCACTCGGCGCCAAGCCGCTGCAAATGATCGATGTCGTCGTCATCGAGTGACGAGTGTTGCCGTGACAGGTCGGCCAATGAAGTCATCAAGGAGAGTCTGCCGCATCCGACAGCAACAGCCGTTGCAATCGGGCCGACAGTTTCGAGCGCGACGGTTCAGCCGTTGACGGAGTCGACGCGTAGATGCTCAGCCAGCTCGCCCAGGCCGGCGATGTCGTGAATGTCTCCGGTGAGCCACGGGGCATCAAGCATCGTGGTTGCAAAGGTTGCCAGCTCTCCTCGACGCTCGGTTTCTCGGCTCGCAACGAGTGCGACATCGTCGAATCGCTCAGCGAGTTGAGCGAGGACCGCAGCGACAGTTTTGGGCGAAACATCATCGAGCTGCTCGGCAACAGCATCGACGAGTTCAGGCCCGGCTGCAAGAAGCGCGTTGGCACTAGCGATTGCATCGTTCCCTGCAAGTCGGGCCGGCAACACACGGTTCACAACCATTGCTCCGAGCGTCATGCCTCGATTGAGTAACGCCTGGGCGAGGAACTTTGCTTCGTGACTCGGAGCAGTCTCGAGCGTGGTCACGACAACGAAGGCCGTCTGGGCATCGCCCAGCAATGCTTCGACCGCACGCGCTCGCTTGACGAACCCCTTTTCCATTGCTTGGAACAGCACAAAAAAGTCTGCAATGTCCTGGAGGAATCGGGAGCCGAGCACGCGATCGGCAATTTGGTAAAACGGCTTTGACGCCACCGTGAAAAGACGCGAGCGATACGGCACGGTGAGCCAGCGCAGCAGTCGGCTACCAAAAAAGTCGATCATCCGACTCGGCGCGTCGAGAATCGACAACGCATTACGCGACGGAGGCGTGTCGACGATCACCAGGTCGAAGTCACCGGTCGCATGCAGGTCATGGAGCTGCTCCATCGCGAGATAGTCGTGGCTGTGAACAAAGCGACTCGTGATGTTTTGATACAGCGGGTTGGCCAGCACGGCTTCGCGCACTTCAGCATCGGGCGCGTGTTGGCGGATCAGCTCGTCCCACCCGGCCTTGGTGTCGAGCATTGCGACCCACAGCTCACCGCGCACGGTGACCCCGGCCGCTTTAAAAATTGCAGGCTCGATCCGGACCGGGCTGTTGCCGACCTCGTCGAGGCCCAATGCTGTGGCAAGCCGTTTGGCAGGGTCGACGGTGAGCACGAGGATCTTGCCCTTTTGACGTTGGGCTGCAGCAATGCCCATCGCTGCAGCAATCGTGGTCTTGCCAACGCCACCGGAGCCGGCCACGAGGATCATCTCGCGGCTGGCGAGCAGGTTGTCGAGCTCACTCACCGTTCGCTCGTTGGCCACTCGAAATCTCGATGTCGAGTTCGTCAGCGAGCCCGTCGGCGATCAACGACACAACGCGCCGACCACCGTTGCGTGCGAATAACTCGGGCACGGTGATGATCGGGATGTTGAGCGGCGGATCGGCGGCATCAAGCTCGGAGCGCATCCGACCAAGGTGCTGAGCGCCAGTGCGCCGACGAGCATCGGTAAAACGGGCTGCTTCGAGAACGACGCTGGCACCCGGACCGACCGCGTCGATGAGCGTGGGGAGGGCCGCGTCGAGCTGATCGACCACCGCCTGCTCGCGCCGGTCGAACAGCACCGGAAGCACGCGATTAGCAATCACGACGGCAGGGTGCGCACCGGTTTCACTCGTCAGACGGCGCAGTAATTCTGATGATTCGGTCACCGGCATTTCTTCCGGGGTGGTGACCACCGCGACCCCGGTTCGGTTGACGTCGTTCAAGATGTCCAGCATCCATTGGGTCTGCTCACGAACCAAGCCAACCTGCACGAGATCGGCAATCACCTTCGGTGCCCCGATCTGGCTGACGATGTGGCCGGTTGATTCGGCGTCGACGACGATCAAGTCGTAATTTTTCTCGCGCACCTCAAAGCACAGCTTGCCAACGCTCAGAATCTCCTTGACACCGGGTGCGGCGTCAGCCACAAAGTCGAAGGTCTTAGCGAGTGGCCCAATGCGCCCGATGAACGGAATCCTCACAAAAAGTCGGAGGTACTCCCGAAGCGCATCTTCGGTGCTCATCGACATCGCATGCAGGTTCGGCGCAACCTCGACTGGCGTGAAGTCGAGTTCGTCGACGCCAAGCGCCGATGCGAGCGCGCCCTTCGCGTCCATCTCGCAGACGAGTGTCGAGCGACCAGAGCGTGCGGCGACTTCAGCGATCGCTGCAGCGATTGAGGTCTTGCCAACGCCGCCCTTGCCCGTCACCCAAAGCAGGTCAAGATCAAGGAGAGAGGTCACGATGGCCTACACCTGTGGTCAGCGCCTGTGGGCCTAACCACAGGTTCCTTAGTCTCCAAAGCCGATCTTGCGGCTACTTTCGCCAGAACCAAGCTCGACGTAGGCAATCTTCGATGATGGCACTCCGATGTCGTTGCCACGCTTGTCGGTGATCCACAGCACGTCGCTCGCACCAGAGAGCGCCGCCTCCACGCGCGACTTCAGATCGGCGCGATCTGCGTCCTCGGCGAGTTCGAGGTTGATCTCACGAGGGGCTTGGGTGACTCCGATGCGTACGTCCACACCCGAACTCTACCGGGGCCCACGGCATGCCTGCTGCGTCGTGCCTGCTGCATCATGACGACCGCATCGTGATCCGCAGATGAGCGCTGATGAGTCACTCGAAAGGGGTCGACTGATAAACCTGGTTGATCCAGTTGCTGAACAGCAAGAAGGCGTGGGAGCGCCAACGGTTGACTGGGGCCAGGTTGGGGTCATCGTTAGGGAAATAGTTGTGCGGCACTGGAATTGGCGTCCCCGCTGCGATGTCTCGGAAGTACTCCTTGGCCAGCGTCGTCGAGTCGTATTCGATGTGGTTAAACATGTAGAGCCGGCGTCCCTCCATCTCAGAGATCAGACACACGCCTGTCTCATCCGAGTCCATCAAGATTTCAAGGCCTGGTACTTCCTCGATGTCGGCTCTACGCACTTCGGTCCAGCGCGACACCGAGACCGAGAAGTCATCGGAGAATCCCATCAGGTACGGCGATGTCGGCTGGAGGTTGCGGTGCCGGTAGACGCCGCACGCCTTGTCTTGCAAGATGTGCTTCGGGACGTCGTGGAAGTGCCAGAGCGCAGCCATTGCCCCCCAACAAATGCTGAACGTGGAATGCACGTTGGTCGTGGTCCAATCCAGAATCTCGGTGAGTTCTGACCAATAGGTGACGTCGTCGAAGGCGAGTGTCTCGATCGGGGCACCAGTGATGATGAAGCCGTCGAAGTTCTGGTCCTTCACTTCCTGCCACGTGCGATA
>CALAHA010000303.1 GCA_937891565.1 uncultured Ilumatobacter sp.
CACAAACTGCACTCCCACGGCGACGAATCGTCAGGGTCCTGAAGAGGCGTACATGGAGATTTTACACCTCCCCCTTGTCGACGCACTTGCGATGATTGATTCTGGCGAGATCTGTGACGCTAAGACAGTCACGGGTCTGCTGCTCGCCGAACGACGGCTCCGCTTCGCCGACGCGTCCTGAGCCGCCATGGCGCGTGTCGAACTCCCGCTTGAGGTCGAGGAGTTTCTGTCGTGGATGGTCGCCGAGAAGGGCCGCTCACCGAACACGCTGGCGGCTTATCGGCGTGATCTCACCGCCTACTGGACATGGCTTCGCAGCCGTGAACGGACGGTGCTCGATGTTACGCACAGCGAACTCGTTGAGTTCGTGGCTGGACGGCGCGCATCTGAAGCGGCAACGTCGTCGATCGCCCGTCAGCTCGCGGCGATCCGCATGTTGCACCGCTATCTTGCGATCGAAGGGGAACGCCCAGACGACCCGGCTGCCGATCTCGAAGGTGTTCGCGTGCCATCGGGGATTCCGAAGCCACTCGACGAATCGCAAGTCATCAGCCTGCTCGATGCAGTGATCGGCACCGAGCCAGCAGACCACCGCGATCGTGCACTCCTGGAATTGCTCTACGCCACGGGTGCCCGGATCTCTGAAGCCGTCGGGCTATCGATTGGTGATATCAACCTCGACGATCGGCTGGTCCGCCTCTACGGCAAAGGCGCCAAAGAACGGATTGTGCCGTTTGGGGGGAGTGCAGCACGCGCCTTCGACGATTGGTTTTCCACGTCAGGCCGCGCTCGTCTGATCCCCATGCAGTGGAAACGTCGCGGCGACGCAGAAGCGGTCTTCCTCAACACCCGCGGCAGCCGATTGACTCGGCAAGCTGCCTGGTTGATTGTCAAGAAGTACGGTCATCGGGCCGGCATCACAGACCAGCTTTCGCCACACGTCTTGCGCCACTCGTGCGCCACCCACCTACTCGATCACGGAGCGGATCTTCGTGTCGTCCAAGAGATGCTCGGTCATGCATCAATTTCGACGACGCAGGTGTACACGCGCGTCAGCCAGGAACGGCTGTGGGACGTGTACCGGTCAAGCCATCCTCGCGCCACAATGCACTGATGGCATCGATGTTGATGAGCCCAGTCAAGTGGTGGCACCTGATAGCTCGCTTTGTCACGTCGTTGCCCGCAAACTCGCCATCGGTCGCCGACGAGATCTGGGCAGATGACCACCTGACCAAGGGCGAGCGGTCGCTGTGGGTGCAGCTGAGCAATCAAGATCGCCGCCACAGCATCGCTGTAGCCCAGCGCTTCGTCGAGGATCGGCCCGATGCAACGGTGCCTGAAATTGCTGGTGCACTGCTGCACGACGTGGGCAAGATCGAGTGCCGACTCGGCACGTTCGGGCGAGTCGCGGGCACGCTCATCGGCCCGCGGGGTAAACGCTTTGCTGCGTATCACGACCATGAAGCAATCGGTGCAGAGATGGCGACCAACGTTGGTTCGGCCGTCGCCACGATCGAATTGATCGCTGGCTCCGGTCCGGCGATCAAGAGCCTGAACCGCTCTGACCACGCCTAAAAGCTACGCGGCCGTTGGTTGTAAAATTCGCTCGACTCGCTGGCGGTTTACTCCGGCTCGGAGACACACCCAACCGAACAGTGCGAGCCAGATGCCGGCGATGCCAAGTGACCTCGTGGCGAGGACGAGCACGGCGATCGGCACCACGGCGAGCAGGAACGCGAAGGACGCACGGCCAATAAAGCGATAGTCGCCGACACCGATCAGGATGCCGTCGCACGCGAAAGCCACCGCAGCAGGTAGCAACAATGCAGCCAGTAGGAACAGGCCGCTCGTCGCCCGGCTGACGACGGCAGCATCGTTGCTGAAGGCCCGAGCGACGAGGGGGGCAGAGGCCGCAACCAGCACAGTGAGCCCAACTGCGACGAACAGTGACAAGCGAATGACTCGCCTCGCCAAGTCGAGCGCGGCGCTGGTGCCAGCGGCACCGGTCTCTCGGCCTAACTCCTCGGCGATGAGTGTCTGCGCTGGCACTGCGAGCCCGTCGAGCACCAGGGCGAGGAAGAGAAACATCGTCACGACGATCTGGTGGGCGGCCAGCGTTGGTGCATCGATGCGGGCAGCAATCGCCGTTGCACCGGTGAACACCCCGAGGATCGAGGCGACGCGCAGGAGCAGGTGGCGCCCTGCGGTGAGAAGCGGCGTCATCTCTGCCCAGTTGGGCCGCCACTGCGTGGCTTCGACGAGGCGTCGGCGAATCACGACGAGGAAGACCACGCCGGCGCCAATTTGGGCAACAACCGTTGACCATGCGGCACCAGCGATACCCATGTCGAACCCCAAGACCAAGACCAACTCGACCACCACGTTGACGATGTTCGAACAGACCAAGATGACGAGTGGAGTTCGGTAGTCAGATGAACCGCGTTGCACGCCTTGCGCTGCGAGCGAGACCACGACGAACGGCACGGCGAGCGCAGCGATGCGGAGGTACTCGACAGCGAAGACGGCAACCTCGCCGTCAGCGCCGAGCGCCGCCGTCAAAGGATGGGCGAAGCCAATCAGTAACGGCACTGCGAGCACGCCAACCGTGCCAGCGAGCCACAGTGCCTGCACCCCGACATTCGCTGCTTCGGCAGGGCTCCCGGCACCAAGTCGACGAGCCACCCTCTCGGTGGTGCCGTAGGTGATGAAGTTACTGCTTGCGATAACGAGCGAGAGCACGGAAATCGCAATGGCCAGCCCACCGAGGTGATCGGTGCCGAGCCGGCCGACAACTGCGGTATCGACGAGTCGGTACAGCGGCTCGGCGGCAAGGGTCCCGAGGGCAGGAAGTGCGAGGGCGATGACCCGTCGGTCAGTTGCGTTCAGTCGCAGCACATCTTCACGCAGGCAACATGCCGATGTTGGCATAGGCGCGTTCGACGGTCGCTGCTGCCACCTCGCGTGCCCGGCCTGCGCCGACCTGCAGGAGCCGAGCGAGTTCGCCGCGGTCCTCCAGCAGTTCGGTGTAGCGGACTCGAATGGGTTCGAGGACAGCAAGGACCGCTTCACCGGTAGCGACCTTCAGCGCGCCGTACTGCTCGTACTCGTCAGCAACGGCCTCAGGTGTCCGATTGGTGACAGCGGCGTGAATTTCGAGCAGATTGCTGACGCCTGGCTTGTCCTCGCGGTCGAATCGCACGGCGTCGGTGCCGGTGTCGGAGTCGGTGACAGCGCGTTTGAACTTTTTCATCACAGCCTTGGCATCGTCGATGAGATACACGCAGCCGGCGTCGGAGTCGTCGGATTTCGACATCTTCGACCCGGGGTCTTGGAGGCTCATCACGCGTGCGCCGGTTTTCGGGGTCACGGCCTCGGGAATCACGAAGGTGTCCCCGAAACGGTGGTTGAAGCGAACAGCAGCGTCGCGAGTGATCTCGATGTGCTGGCGCTGATCCTCGCCGACCGGAACGTGATTGGTGTCGTACAGGAGGATGTCTGCGGCTTGCAGCGCCGGATAGGTGAAGAGCCCGCCGCTGATGAAGTCTTGCTCGCGCTTGGCGGACTTGTCTTTGAACTGGGTCATACGGGAGAGCTCGCCGTAGCTCACGGTGCACTCCATAACCCAGCCGAGTTGATTGTGTTCAGGTACGTGGCTCTGTGCGAAGACGGTTGCCACGTCGGGGTCGAGGCCAATAGCGAAGAGCATCGCTGCGGTGCGCAGGGTCGCGGCACCAACTTGGCCAGGCTTGTCAGTGACCGTCAGGGCATGAAGGTCAACGACTCCGTGGAACGCATCGGCGCTGTGTTGGCCAGTGACCCAGTTACGCAACGCTCCGAGGTAGTTGCCGAGGTGCAGATCGCCGGTGGGTTGAATACACGACAGCACGCGCGGCTTTGTCCCCGTCGTCGGGCCAGTCGTCGAAGCATTGTCGGTCACGTCGAAGACGATACCGCTGGTCGCCCTGTGCTTTCTGTATCGTTTGTTGAGATGGTTGACGTTGCAACACCGGTCTATGAGGGGCCCTTCGATCTGCTGTTGCAGCTGATCTTGAAGGAACAGGTCGACATCTATGAGATCAATCTCTCGACAATTGTTGACGCGTTTCTTTCCGAGCTTGATCGAATACGGGTCCTAGATCTCGATGTGGCGACCAGTTTTTTGCTGATCGCGGCGACGCTCGTCGATCTGAAGGCCCGCCGCCTGCTCCCCAACATGAGCGACGGCGACATCGACGAGGAGTTCGCACTGTGGGAAGAACGCGACATGCTGCTTGCGCGTCTGCTCGAAGCAAAGACGTTCAAAGACGTGGCAACGGTCTTCGATCGGCTCGCCGAAGAAGCTGACAAGACTTTCCCGCGTGTTACCGGCCCGGACGAACGCTTCGTCGACGTCGTGCCCGACATGCTCGAAGGCACCAGCCTCAAGCGATTCCAAAACGCAGCAATTAAGGCACTCACGCCACGCCCGAAGCCGATCGTCGACCTGTTTCACGTCGATCCGATCAAGATCACGGTGGCTGATGCAGTGTCGGAGCTGATCGACGAACTGCCGCGGGCCGGCCGTATCTCGTTCCGCGAACTCACTGCCCAGTTCGCTGACCGGATCGACGTGATCGTCCGGTTTCTTGCGCTCCTCGAGCTGTTCAAGCAAGGCGCGATCGAACTGAATCAGACCGAACGGTTCGGCGACATCGACGTCATCTGGTCGATGGCTGACGACTTCGATACCAATACCATCCTGATCGACGCCTACGAGGGCTGATATGACCGAACTTCCACCACCAGCCAAAGACGCCCTCATGCCTGTCTCGACCGAGAGCAGCACGCTTGACAGCAGCACGCTTGACAGCAGCACCCTTGAGAGCAGCACGGTTGAAGCTGACCGCAGCGTGAGCGACGAGATTCTCGTCCCGGTCGAGGATCAGATTGCGGCGTTCAAACGAGCGATCGAAGCAATTGTCCTCGTTGCCCATGACCCGGTGCCACCGGAAATGCTGGCTCAGCTCATCGAGCAGCCGGTCACTCTCGTCGATCAGTGGTGCGAAGAACTTGCTGCGACCTACCGAGAGGCCGAGAACGGTTTCGAACTGGCCCGAGTCGCGGGGGGATTTCGATATCAGACAGCAGCCGATTTGACGCCGTACGTCGAGCGCTTCCTGCTCCACGATCAACGCGCTCGACTCTCGGGAGCTGCATTGGAAACGCTGGCCATCGTTGCGTACAAGCAGCCGATTTCGCGTGCCCAGGTCGGTGCAATCCGTGGTGTTGATCCGGACGGCGTCATTCGAACGTTGGCGGCACGCGGCTATATCGAAGAGATCGGTCGAGACGACGGACCCGGCCAGGCAGTGCTGTTCGGCACGACGGACATCTTTCTTGAAAAGCTCGGCCTCGATTCGCTCGATGACCTGCCAGCCATTGCTGAGTTCATTCCCGGAGCCGACGTCATCGAACTCCTCGAACACGGTCTCCGTGTCACGCCGCAGATCGAGGTCGCTTCGACTGCCGTGGTACACACCGACGATGCGCAACCCGACCCTGCCCACGAAGGGGCCGATACGCCGTGACTGACGACGCCGAGTTCGAGCCACCCCTCTGGGAACAACTGGCTGAAAAGAACTCTCATCTCCACCAGGGGATTCGGCTCCAGAAGGTGCTGGCGTCGACCGGCTGGGGAAGCCGTCGTGTGTGCGAAGAACTCATTGCCGAAGAACGCGTCACTGTCAACGGCGAAGTCGCGATTCTCGGTCGCCGAGTCGACCCTGACAACGACACCGTCGAAGTCGACGGTGCGCCGATCGGGGTACGCCCTGGGCTCGTCTACTACGTCCTCAATAAGCCGCGTGGGGTCGTCACGACGAGCAAAGACACGCACGGTCGTCCAACGGTCGTCGAACTCGTTCCAGAAGAGCCGCGTGTCTTTTCAGTGGGTCGACTTGATGCCGACACAGAGGGGCTTTTGCTCTTGACCAACGACGGTGATCTCGCCAATCGGATTGCTCACCCGTCGCATGGCGTCGAGAAGGAGTACCTCGCACAGGTTGACGGCGGAACTGTCTCGCCCGGAGGGATTCGCGCCCTACGTGACGGCGTCGAACTCGAAGATGGTGTCACGGCGCCAGCGCGGGTCTCGCAGCCGCAACCAGGCACGCTTCGCCTCACGATCCACGAAGGTCGCAACCGCCAGGTTCGTCGGATGTGCGAGGCGGTCGGTCACACCGTGACGCGTCTCGTGCGTACCCGCATCGGGTCGCTCAGCGACACTTCGCTCAAGCCGGGCGACTGGCGGGAACTGACTGCAGCCGAGCGTCGCGAAATGATCGAGACGATCGCATCGACAACTCGACCGGCGACGGATTCGACCTCGCAGTACGATCCTTTTTCATGACAGCGAGCCCCGTGCAGCGACGGGCCAATGTAATTGGACTGGGTTTGATTGGCGGATCGATTGCGCTCGCACTGAAAGGCGCCGGATGGAATGTGTCGGGCGACGACACCCGTGAACCAACGGTGACGTCAGCCCTCGATCGTGGAATCATTGACGCTTCAGGCCTCGACGTCGACGCAGAGATCACCTTCGTTGCTGTGCCTGTCCGCTCGACGACCGACGAGGTCGAGCGAGCTCTCGCGGAGACCACGGGCACGGTCACTGATGTCGGCAGCGTGAAGACCCCGGTCTGTCGATCGGTCGAGAGCCCCCGATTCATCGGTGGGCACCCGATGGCGGGGAGCGAGTTCGATGGCATCGATGCCGCACAGGCCGATCTTTTTCAGAGCGCGGTGTGGGTCCTGACCCCCCTCGAAGGCAGCGACGATGCCACGTTTGCCCAGGTCAACGGTATTATCTCCTCGTTCGGTGCCGACGTTGTCGCATTAAGTCCCGAGCGCCACGATGAGCTTGTTGCCGTTGTTAGCCACGTGCCGCACCTCGCGGCCGCCACGCTGATGGGTCTGGCCAGCACCCGTTCCGAAGAACATGCCGCACTGCTGCGACTCGCTGCTGGTGGCTTTCGTGACATGACGCGTGTGGCCAGCGGGCAGCCTGGCATCTGGATCGACATCTGTGCCGAGAACAAAACCGCAATCACGTCCGCGCTCGGCGAACTGATCGCTGGCCTGAGCAATGTGCGCGACTTGATTGCCACCGACGACCACGAAACACTGCGGTCCACGTTGCAAGCAGCGCGCGATGCGCGAACAAACCTGCCGACGCGTGTGGTGCATCCCGAAGATCTCGCCGAAGTGCGTGTGCCGATTCCTGACCGTGCCGGTTCCGCAGCCGAGCTGTTCACTCTCGCTGCCGAACTCAGCGTCAACATTGCCAACTTCGAGGTCGTCCATGTGGCCGAGAGCAACCGTGGCGTCGCCGTCGTACTGATCGACAGCACCAAATCCGAAATCTTCCGCGGCGGCCTGATCGCCCGCGGGTTCCGGCCGTCAGTGCAGGCTCTGTCGTGACAATCAAACTTCCTGACCGGTTGCTGGTTCGTCGTGCCGACGGGCCAGTCATCGCCGACGTCGTTGTGCCGCCCTCGAAAAGCGTCGCCAATCGTGCGCTGATCTGTGCAGCACTCGCCAAGGGTGAGAGCGAGATTGTTGGTATCGCACCCGGTGACGACACCTCGGCCATGCTCGACTGCCTCGAACGACTCGGTGTCGTTATCGACGTCACCGAGCGCGATCAGCGACTCATTGGAACAATCACCGGTAACGCCGGTGTGCTGCCCGACGGTCCAATCAATCTTCAGACCGGCCTTGCTGGAACCACCTCGCGCTTTATCACTGCGCTGGCGGCGCTGGGCGCCGGTCCATATGTCATCGACGGTGCGCCGCCGTTACGCGCCCGCCCCATGGCACCGCTCCACAACTCCCTCGCAGCGCTCGGCGCCCGGATCGAGCCAGGTGCGGAATGGGGACACTTGCCGGTCACCGTGTCCGGGCCTCTTGGAGGTGCCGACGCCGTGATGATGCCAGGCAACGTGTCGAGTCAATACGTGTCGGCGCTGATGATGGTTGCGCCGTACATCCGTCGGGGGATGCGCCTTGGGCTTTCGACTGAACTGGTCTCGCGGCCGTACGTCGAAATCACCCGCTCGGTCATGTCGGCGTTTGGTGTCGACGACGTCGACGTATCGGAACGAACCATTCACGTCGGCGAAGGTGGCTACTTCGGCACTGCGTACACGGTGGAACCCGATGCATCATCAGCCAGC
>CALAHA010000304.1 GCA_937891565.1 uncultured Ilumatobacter sp.
GCTCTATCCATTGAACTACGAGCGCATATATGTGAGTGTTCAGTCTAAGCGGAAAGTCAGGAGACGCGTCCCGATTTTGTCGACCCGATTACGTAATTTGCGATCAGCAATCAGCGTGCCCCGTCGATCGAAATGGTTGTGACAACCGGGAGCTCAGTAGCCCCATGGCCCCCAGCCGCCAGCACGCTGGTACAGCTCGTACGCCGCACGGGCATTGGTCGCCGGGTCGTACAACTGCTGACCGTCGGTGATGCCGATGTCGCTGAGCCAGCTTCGATGAACTGTCCAGTACATCTGGAAGAGGCCGTAACAGCAGAAGTTCTTGGCGGTCGGCACGAATCGGCTTTCGCGGTAGGCGATCTCGATCGCACGCTCTTCGAGCTCGTCAGGCCACGCGTCACGGATGATCTGCTTGACCTCGTCCGGCGTGGAATTCGTGCTCGACGGCGTCGTGCCAACAGGCGTAGCAGCCGGCGTCGTCGGTGCCGGTGCGGCCGGTGCGGCCGGTGTTGGCGGCGCCGGCGTGGTCGCGCCGGCCGGCAAGCAGATCGACGTGCCAGGGTAGATCGGCGTCAACGAAGATGCGCCGTTCACTTCGAGCAGTTCAGCGAGCGGAACTTCCGCAGCGTCGGCGAGACGAATCCAAAAGTCACCGGCGACAACCTCATAGTCAATCGCGCAGGTGCGCTCGATTCGATCAGCGGGTGCGTTGGCGGCTGCGGCGTCGAGGGCTGTGCTGCCTTTTGCCGGCATCGTCTGCGGGTAGGCCAGCTGAGTCGCACTGATCGGCCTGGCGCCCGGTGCAGTTGCTTCGGTCACCGTTGCCTGCTGCGTGTTGACCGGAACGGCACGCGGCAGATCGTTCGGATCAAGCTGACCAGTGGCGGCCAAGGCCGGCACCTCGGCAGTCGCAGCCTCTGTCGCAGCGACAGTCGGGAGGATGTTGAGGGCCGCGGTCGGCCCACTCAGCGGCGACGATTCAATCAGTGCTTCTGTGCTGCTTCCACGGAAGCTCAGCAGGGCAGGAACCAAGAGTGCCGCCACGAGTGCGACGACGCCGAGGCGCATCAGTAGCGGGTCGACGCCCGGCGATTCGGTCTGGCCAGTTGCGACGGGCGCAGGAGCAAACTCGGCGTCCCACTGTTGCGGCTCGGCAGCAGCGACCGGATCGGTCCGAGGCGTTGGCGTCGCGACAGCCGTGTCGCTGTAGGTGTAATCGAAGTCATCGAGATCGTCGAACATTCCTTCTGCTGGCGCTCCAGAGCGGGCGCCGGTAACAGGGCGAGCCGCTTCGGGCCGGACGATGCCGTGCTCGCGAGTCGGGTTGGCGCCGCTCGACAGCAGATTCGCCAAACGACGCTTGATGCGCTGCGAAGCCCGCTCAGCTCCGTCATTCAGTGGCACTGCCGACTGGTCAATCGTTGCGTCAGTCCGCGGGCCGCGAGAAGTCGGTTGCGTATTGGTGCGGTCCGACCAGTCGGATTGGTCGCCCCAGAAATCGTCATTGCCGCTACTCATCGACTGCTGTCTAGTCGGTTCGTCATCAAACCGCAACATTGCTGTCACCTGGACGACATGCTCGTAACTTTCCCGACGGGCGGCCCGATGAGTGCATTGACCTCGTCGTCGGAGCAATTTCGCGAGGGAAACGGGCCACCCTCCCCGAAAACCCAAACGACCGACACGCTTGAGCGTGTCGGTCGCAGTGGCGGAGAGGGTGGGATTTGAACCCACGGACCCCGGAGGGTCAATGCCTTAGCAGGGCATCCCATTCGGCCGCTCTGGCACCTCTCCTGGGAGAGTGGAGCATAGCCCGATATCGTAGAAGTCGGAACGGTGGCAGAGCGGACGAATGCACCCGCCTTGAAAGCGGACGAACTGAAAGGTTCCGGGGGTTCGAATCCCCCCCGTTCCGCCAAGACAGAGCACGCTGACCTCGTGTGTTTCGGTTCGCAGGCTGTCAGACGTGGCACTATCTGACACCGTCTCGTGCCTGAATCGACGACCAGAATCTCTTTTCAACTTTCAATTGCAGCGCGCTCACAAGCGTGACAATGCGACGTCCACGCAGGGGCGTGCCAGCGCCCGAGTGTTCGATTCGTGGGAAACCGAAAGTCAATTCCCTCCTCAGATCTGACGGGCTCTGATGTGCTCACGGATTATTGGATGCCATCCTCGGTCGGGGGCGAGGACCTCGAGGTCGCGCTCACCAGCGAGGCACTTCGCCAGTTCGTCCTCGCGGGTGGAGATGTCGGCGGGCGGCGTTCCGTCCGGGAATGCACGTCGCCATGGATACCGAGTGTCGACGATCGAGACGTGACGCCTCCCACGCTGCCGTCGGTGCTGTAGGACAGCTCGAAGGGCTGCCAGGCTGCGACCGTGGTGTCGGGAACCGCGACGACCAACCCGAGAGGAGCGCGAGTTCCCGACTCTTCGAACACTTCCCACACGACGTGCGCAGTGAGCGCATCGGTGTCCAAGTCGACCGCTTGCGCCTCGTCGGCGATGGCCCGGCCCCGCTGCGTCAGCGCTGCAACACGCGCACAGCGTCGGGCGGGATTTCGATGCCGACCTGCGTGCCCGGTGTGGGCACCGTCATCGCTCCGTCGTTCGCAACGACCACCTGCAACTCGTGGCCCGACACGTCGACGCGGATTTGGGTGGTCGCTCCGATGAACACGACATCGGTGACCGAACCGGCGACGACACCGTCGTCGACCGACGTGAAACGGATTCGTTCGGGGCGCACGAAGGCCGTGCAGTCGCCGGTCACGTCGCCCGTCGGCCCCGCGATGCTGCGACCGCTGATCTTGATGGTTCCAGGCGTCGTCACACGCGCCGGGAACAGATTTGCGAGCCCGAGGAACTCCGCGACGTAGGTCGATGTCGGTGAGTCGTACACGTCGCGGGGCGTGCCGACCTGCTCGATCTCGCCCGCATGCATCACGGCGAAGCGGTCGCTCATGGTCAGCGCCTCCTCCTGGTCGTGCGTGACATAGACGAAGGTGATCCCGACCTCGCGGTGCAGCTCCTTCAGTTCGAACTGCAGGGCGCGTCGCAGTTTTGCGTCGAGCGCACCGAGTGGTTCGTCGAGCAACAGCACTCGCGGCCGGAGAACGAGCGCCCGAGCGAGTGCGACCCGTTGCTGTTGTCCGCCCGACAACTGGTGCGGCTTGCGTCGGGCGTACTCGCCGAGGCGAACGAGATCGAGCGCATCGGTCACCCGCGAGGCGCGTTCGGATTTCGAGCAGTGCTGGAACCGGAGTCCGAAGCCGACGTTGTCGGCGACCGACAGGTGCGGAAACAGCGCATAGTTCTGGAACACCGTATTGACCGGACGTTTCTCCGGCGGAACGTTCGCGATGTCCACCCCGTCGATTCGAACCGAACCCGACTCGTTCGACTCGAACCCGGCAATCAGCCGCAGTGTGGTCGTCTTCCCGCAGCCCGATGGTCCGAGCAGTGAGAAGAACTCACCGGATTCGATCGAGAGGTCGATCCCCTTCAGGACCGGCTGCTCACCGTACGACTTGGTCAGATCGACGAGATCGATGCGGCCGCCGCGCTGTGTTTCCGTCGGCGACTCCGTGAGCATCGGAATTGTCTACCGCGTCCGCTCGTCGGACGCCAGGGCCGATCGGAGATTTTCGTGCACGAAGTAGACCCCGCGTTCTTCGAACGTGGCGAGCACTCCGTCGGCGTCGAGCCCTGCGTCGTGCGAACGCTGCACCGCCTCGCAGATGTCGACGTCCTGCTGATGCACGATCGCGTGGGCCCGCAGGTTGTCAGCGAGCCCGTCTCCGCGACGGCCAGGGAGGGCGTACAACCGCCGCTCGACCACCGTGCGATTCGGCCCCACCGGCTCCATCCACATGGCGAGGATTGCGTCGGGGAAGATGTTGATCATCGCATTCGGCCAGATTGTGAGGTACGAGCCGACGTCGTAGGGGCGCGTCGTGTCGGCGTCGAAGAGCCGCTCCCAGCCGGGCTCCCCGGGGAGCAACGAATGCCGAATCTGCTCGTCGTCGGCGGAGCCGGGCCGCAGGGGACGATCCCACGCGTACAGGACGGGTCCGTCGCTGACCATCGGATAGTCCTCGGTTGATGTCGTGTCGATCTCCGGATGCACGAAGGGCGTGTGGTAGTTCTCCGAGTAGTTCTCGAGGAGCGCCTTCCAGTTGAACCGGCGTTCGTCCGTCTCGCTCAGCACGAGCGTCATCTCCTCGATGGGGCACCGGTCGACCGCCGCCGCCAGTGGACCAAGATCGAGGGTCGCATCGGGATCGGCGAGGTTGACGAAGACCAGGCGTCGCCACGTCGCGACGCCGATCGGTTCGAGTGAGTACTCGTCGAGATCGAAGTCGGCGGGCGCGCCGACGCCCTGTGCCTTGGCGAGCGACCCGTCGAGCCGGTAGAGCCACGAGTGGTAGGGGCACCGAATCAGTGGCCCCTCGTTCGTTTCACCCTCCTCGCACAGCGGCGCCGCGCGATGGCGACACACGTTGAGGAAGCCGCGCAGTGCACCGTCGCGGTCCCGGACGAGCAAGATCGGGATTCCGCCGACCGTGCGCCCCGTCCAGGAGCCGGCCGGTGGGATCTCGTCGGTGACCCCTGCGCAGACCCAACCGCTCCGGAACACTGCGCGACGCTCGGTTGCGAAGAAGTCGGGATCGGCGTACCACGCGGCGCACAGCGTGCGGGCGTGGGCGATGCCAGGCGGGTCGGGGATCTCCCGCGGCATCGTGACATCGCTGATCGTCACGTCACCCCACCGACTTCGAAGAGCGCCGACACCTCGTCTCCCCGTCGGCTCAGCACGTCGGCGAGCTGTTCGGTGTTCGCGACGAGGCGCTCGCAGTCGGCCGAGGTGTGCGCGACCGAGAGAGTCCACGACTCGCTCTTCGCCCATGGTGCGATGAAGACACCGTTGTTGTGTTGGATCAGGTAGTTGAGGTGGCTAATCGCCGTGTCGATCTCGAGAAACTCGCGGTAGTTGGTCGCCGGCTTGTCGTGCACGACCACAGAGCCCTTGAACCCGTGCACGATCCCGTACGACTGGATGCCGTGAGCGCTGAGCGCTGCCGTGCAGCCGTCGAACAACTGGCGACCCAACGCCTCGGCCGCGGCATACGTGTCGGGCGTCAGCACTTCGGTCAGGACCGCACGGGCCGCCGCCATCGTGAGCGGGTTGCCGTTGAACGTGCCGACCTGGTCGTAGCGGCCGTCGGAAATCGCGCTCATCACCTCGGCGGTGCCGCCGATCGCGCCGCACGGCACACCCCCGCCGAGCGCCTTTGCCAGACAGATGATGTCCGGGCTGACACCGAACAGTTCGGTCGCGCCGCCCCATGCGACCACGAGCCCGGTCTTAACCTCGTCGAAGGTGAGCAGGGCGCCATGGCGATGCACGAGGTCACGGAGCCCCGCGAGGTATCCCGCGTGTGGGGGAATGATTCCGGCGTTCATCATCATCGGCTCGATGATCATCCCTGCGATCCGACCCGGGTGGTCGGCGAAGACGCGCTCGACGGCCGCGAGGTCGTTGAACGGGACGATCCGAACCAGGTCTGCAAAGGCCTGCGGGATCCCCGGGCCGGCCTCACGACTGGGGTCGTCGACGGGTCCGAGGTCGCCGAGCGAGCGCCAGAGCGAGACGTTCACCAGGTCGTGATGACCGTGGTACGAGCCCTCGACCTTGATGATCAGATCGCGTCCGGTGATCGCCCGCATCAGGTGGATGGCGTCCATCGTGGACTCGGTCCCCGAGTTGTTGAACCGCCACAGTGGCAGCCCGAACCGGTGAGCGAGTTCCTGTGCGACGACGATCGAGTCCTCGGTCGGTTGCGCGAAGTGCGTGCCCATGGTGACGCGGCGCTGCACGGCATCAACCACGGCGGGGTTGGCATGACCGACCACGTTGACGCCGTACCCCGCGTGCGTGTCGACGTACTCGTTGCCGTCGACATCCCAGACGTGGCTCCCTGCGCCGTGACTGATCCACACGGGAAACGGGCGCGTGCTCGACCAACTCGACGTGACGCCGCCTGGCATGACGGCGAGCGCCTGTTCGTACAGCTCGTTCGAGCGTCGATTCCGCGCCATGAACGTCGCCTCTTCGGCGAGGATCCGTGCGTCGATTGCGGTCGTTGCGGTCGTTGCAGACATGTTGTCTCCTTGTCCTGACTGATCAGTCAGTCTAGACTGTCTGTCGAGATCGAGCAACGAAATCCCCGAGCTTGCGGACCCACCACGCAGCCGGACCACACAACGGATCAGGAAGTCACCACGCAGATGTCGGCATCATCACCAACACCCACACTCACCCGTGCCGACTACATCTCTGCGGACGTCTTCGAACTGGAACGCCGGCGCATCTTCCACGGGGGGTGGTTCTTCGTCGGCCACGTCGCGTCGATTCCTGCCGGATCGTCACGCGTGCTCGACGTCGCCGGTGAGCAGGTCATCGTCACCTGCACCAGGGCGGGACAGTTCCACGCCTTCGCGAACGCCTGCCGCCACCGCGGCGCGATGTTGGTCGACCCGACCGACCCGACGGTGGTCGCTCCCGAGTGTGGGGCAGCGTCCATCCAATGCCCGTATCATGCGTGGACCTACGGGCTCGACGGTCGACTCCTCGCCACCCCACGGGTCAACCGCGCCGACGTCGACCGCGACGCGACCGGGCTGTGGGCGTATCGAGCTGACGTCTGGAACGGCTTGGTCTTCGTCTCGCTCGCCCACGACGTGGCCCCGTTACGCGAGTGGCTCGTCGAGTCGAATCCCGCACTCGTCGGATTCGAGCACCTTGCGATCGCGGACATGGCGTTGGTGCAACGGACCGCATCGTCGGCTGCAGCAAACTGGAAGATCGTCGTCGAGAACTACCAGGAGTGCCTGCACTGCCCGGTCGTGCACCCCGAACTCGTCGAGGTGATCCCGCACTACCGAACCGGAGAGGTGGTCGATGCGGCGCGTCCCGACGGAGCTGTCGAATTCCTGAACGGGGCCAACAGCTACATGCAGGCGAGTACGGGAGCTGCGGAACTCCCGCTCCTTCCCGGTGTCGCGCCATCCGACGAGGGCGTCTACAACGGAACGAGCGTCTTTCCCAATCTGTTCTTCGACCTCACGGCGTCGGGCCTTGTGCTCACGACGCTCTTCCCGGTCGATCCCGACCGCACCCTGATCGTCGGGGAGTACCTGTTCGCGCCCGAGGTCGCAGCGTCGTCCGAGTACGACCCGACCGACGAGATCGCCTTCAACGAACTGATCGGCGCACAGGACATCGCCGTGTGCGAGCGGGTCCAGCGCGGGGTCGCATCGCGTGCCTTCACGACCGGGATTCTGACCACCAAGGACGATGCTGTCGTCGACTTCGACCGACAGTACCGGTCGGCGATGGACCCGCTTGCGCACCCGTTCCAAATCACCTAACGTCACTGCAATCGTCTGACCCGGCGGCGGGTCAGATCAACTGAAACTGGGGAATCCATGGCCACTGACCGCCGACAGTTCATTCACCGCAGCGCCCAGTTCGGCGTGCTCCTCGGGGCCGGGGTCCCGCTGCTCCAGGCCTGCGGGAGCAGCGACAGCGGCGGCGACTCGAAGGCCGTGACCGACGCGATCGAGGACGGGCTCAAGCCGGAAGGCGGCCCGCTGCGAATCCTCAACTACGCCGACTATGTCAACCCCGACACCGTGGCCTCCTTCGAAGCGCAGTACGGCGTGAAGATCGAGATCACCACCTTCGACGTCGACGCCGAAGCGGTCACGAAGCTGGCCAACGGGTCGGTCGAGGTCGACGTGTTCCAGTCGGCGGCACCGAACACCCTCGGCCGGCTGATCGCCGGCGGCCTGCTGCAGCCCCTGAACGCGTCGTACATCCCGAACAAGGCCAACGTGCTGCCGACGTTCGACAACCCGTGGTACGACGAGGGCTCCGCGTACACCGTGCCCTACACCGTCTTCTCGTCCGGCATCGGCTACCGCACCGATCGCATCGACCCCGCCAAGGTCGAGGAGTTGGGCTGGGAAATCCTGTGGGACCCCGAGTACAAGGGCGTCACGTCGATCCTCGACGACTATCGCGAAGGGCTCTCGATGGCGCTGCTCCGTCGGGGCATCACCGACGTCAACACCACCGACAAAGCGTTGATCGAGCAGGCCGGCGCCGACCTCGGCGAGCTCACCGGGCTGATGAACATCAAGGTCAACATCGAGGGCTACAAGGACATCCCCGAAGGCGCGACGACGCTCGCTCACACGTGGAGCGGCGATCTGTTGGCGGGCGCCTACTCATACCTGCCTGAGGGCACCGACCCGTCGGTGCTGGGCTGGTGGTATCCGTCGGACGACGTCGGCGTCGTCAACAACGACTGCATGACCGTGACGGCGAATGCGAAGAACCCCGTGCTCGGCCATCTCTGGATCAATCATCTGATCGATGTCGCCAACGCCGAGGAGAACTTCAGTTGGAACGGCTACCTGCCTCCGATCACGGGGCTCGACGCCGACTACCTCATCGAGAACGAGTACGCACCGGAGAACCTGCGCGCCGCCGTGCTCGACGACGCGATCATCTCGAAGGGACTTCGATTCGAGCCCCTCGACATGGAGACCAACCAGCTCTGGGAACGGACGTGGTCAGCGTTCACCGCCGGCTAGCACACCCGGCCTGCGATGGCTGACGCCACCACCGCAGCGGTGACCGGCGGAGACGCCACGGCGCCGGGCGGGCATCGGTCGGGCACGGCGTTCTGGGCGGCGCTCGCATCGCCCGGCTCGCTGCTGCTCGTCGCGCTGTTCGTCGTGCCGGCCTATGCGATTCTCGCCGTTGCGTTCGGTGGCATCGACCCGATCCTGCGCACGACAGTGCCGGCCTGGAATCCGCTCGACTGGGATCTCGAGCGGTTCGGCGACGTGGTGAGCCGGGTGTTCGGCGGTGATCTCACCCGGGTGTTCCTCCGCACGGGGATTTTCGCCGGGCTCGCCCTCGTGGGCTGTTTCGTCATCGGCTACCCGGTCGCGTACTACGTCGCCCGCAAAGCCGGTCGAAATCGTGGCCTGCTGCTCGGACTGCTCGTGCTGCCGTTCTGGATCAGCTATCTGATGCGGATGCTCGCGTGGGTGAACCTCCTGCAGACCGACGGCTTCATCAATCGCATCCTTGGGTGGCTCCACCTCGGCTCCGGCAACCGGAACTGGCTCGACGGTGACTGGCCGACCGTGGTCTTCGGCCTCGTGTACGGATACATCCCGTTCTTCATCCTGCCGTTGTACGCAGCGCTCGAACGCCTCGACGGTCGACTGATCGAAGCCTCGCGGGACCTCGGTGCATCGTCGGCGTCGACGTTCCTGCGGGTGACGCTGCCGCTGTCGATCCCCGGGCTGATGGCCGCCTCCGTAATCATCCTGCTGCCGATGTGCGGTGACTACTACACGAACACCTATCTGACCGGTGGTTCGCCGCGGACCGAGATGGTCGGCAACCAGATCGAGTTCTTCCTCCGTGGATCGAGCCAACCGCAGGCCGGCGCGTCCCTCGTGATCATCCTGATGGCGTTCCTCACGATCGCCATGGCGTACTATCTCGCCTCGGTCGCGCGCAGCCAGCGAGAGTCGGCGAGTTGATGAAGCAGCGTCGGTTCGGTCCGCTGGCGATCGTCACGTGGCTCTACGTGCTGTGGTCGCTCGTGCCGGTGCTCATTGCCGTGCGCATCTCGTTCAACTCCGGCAAGAGCCGCTCGGCCTTCCAGTCGACGTCGTTCCGGTGGTACTGGGATGACCCCGCTTCGGTCTGGCAGGACGACGCGCTGCAGACAGCGCTCACCAACACGCTGAAGTTGGCCGGCCTCACGATGTTGATCGCCACCCCGGTCGGTGTGGCGATGGCCATCGGGCTCCAACGCTGGCGCGGTCGTGTGTCGCGCGGGGCGAACAACCTGATGTTGTTGCCGCTCGTCACGCCCGAGATCGTCGTCGGCGTCGCGCTGTTCCTCGTCTTCAGTCAGATCTACACCTCGGTTCCTCGTGGCTTCACGACCCAACTCCTCGGGCACATCACCTTCACGATGTCGTACGTGGTCATCATCGTCCGCGGACGCCTGATGTCGATCGGCACGCACTTCGAAGAGGCCGCCCGCGACCTCGGCGCGACTCGGACCCAGGCGCTGCGGATGGTGCTGTTGCCGCAGCTCGGGCCCGCCATCTTCGCCAGCCTGATGGTCGTGTTCGCCACGTCGGTCGACGACTTCGTGATCTCCTCGTTCCTGTCGACCGGCGCGTCGACCGAGACCGTGCCGATCAAGATCTACGCGAGCGCGCGCGCCGCGGCTACGCCGTCGGTCAACGCGCTGGCAACGGTGATGCTGGTGATCACGCTTGCTGCGGTGGGTGTGGCGGCGCTGGTGATGCGTCTCCTGCGACGTGCGGGCGTCGGTGACGGCTCCGGCCTCTCCAGCATGACGGGCTGAGGCCGCCGGCCGGTGAGCAGCGCTGTACCGGTGGGTGGCACTCGGCGACGTCGTCAGGCGCGCGGCCGACGTGCGCGGAGATGGTGCGGACAGTGCTCACCCGATTCGAGCACGGGGATCATCGCCTCCCAGGTGCGGATCTGTAGGGCGAGTTCGTCGGCTCCAATCGCGGCCTCGAACGTCGCTCGTTCACTTCCCGTCAGCCGCTCGAGCTCTTCACGTGCGACCACTCGATACCACGGATTCCGATCGACGAGTTCGATGTCGACGAAACCTGCGGCACGCAGCGCCCGTCGGTAGCGTGCCGGCGACGCCATTCCGAAGTCGAGGTCCTCGGCCGCGACGTACGCCTGCATCTCCGCCGACATCTCTCCGTCGTGTGACGTCAGCCAGTCGGAGGCGAGGAACCACCCGCCCGGGCGGAGGACCCGGAAGACGTCGATGGCGAGGGACTCCTTGTCGGCGATGTGCACGATCGAGTCCTTGCTGAACACGACGTTGAAGCTCGCATCGTCGAACGGGAGCGGACCGGGCTCAACACGTCGGATCTCGACGCGGTCGCCGAGTCCCTGGGCGTCCAGTCGGCTGCTTGCGATCTCACAGACCGGAGCTTCGACGTCGATGCCGATGACCTTACCCGCGTGCCCGGCGCCGACCAACACGCCCGTCGCGCCGCCGATTCCACACCCGATGTCGAGCACGGTCAGCCCGGTGAGGTCAACACCCGCGATGACTCGCATCACCTCGTCAGCGCCTCCCGGGGACAGGAAGCCGTCGCCCCAGAGTCCTTCGAGGAACGTGATCATCCGCTCCGGGTAATGCAGTTCGTCCGAGCCGGCCACGTCGTCGTTATTCAGGCCGTTGCGAGGTCGCGCAGGATCCGCTGACTGGCGAGCCACCCGGGTCCGCCGCTCACGCAACCGCCGGGATGGGTGCCCGATCCACACTGGTAGTAACCCTCGATCGGGGTTCGGTACTGACTCCAGCCGGGTGCCGGCCGGAAGAAGTACATCTGCGGTGCAAAGAACTCGCCATGGAAGATGTTGCCCTCGGGCAGGCCGGCGACGGTTTCGATGTCGAGCGGCGTGACGATCTCGCGTTGGAGGACCAGGTCGGAGAAGCCGGGGAAGAACGATTCCAAGGTGGCCTGCACGTTGTCGGCCATGTGCTCGCGCTCGGTCGGCCAATCGCTGCCCCTGAGTTCGTACGGCGTGTAGTGAATAAAGCACGACATCACGTGCTTTCCCGGTGGGGCCATGTCGGGGTCGATGGTCGACTGGATGGCGCCGTCGATGTACGGTCGGGTGGAGTACCAGCCGTACTTCGCCTCGTCGAAGGCGCGTTCGAGGTACTCCATCGTCGGCGCGATGTTCGTGAACCCGCGGAACATGTCGGTGCGCTCGCCGAGCGAGGGGTAGGTCGGCAGCCCGTCGAGTGCGAAGTTGACCTTCGACGACGTGCCTTGGTAGCGGTATCGGCGGAGGGCGTCGACGAGATCGGCGGGCAGTTCGCGTGGGTCGACGAACTTCGTAAACGTTCGGCGCGGGTCGGCGGCCGAGACGATCACCTTCGCCGACAACTCGGTGCCGTCGGCTAGGGCGATGCCGGTTGCGCGACCGTTCGACGTGATCACCCGGTCGACCTCGGTGCCGAGCTTGATCTGCGCGCCGAAGCTTTGGGCGGCCCGGGCGAGCACCTGCGTGAACTCTCCGTTGCCGCCTTTGTGGAAGGCCCACGAACCGAGGCTGCCGTCATGTTCGCCCATTCCGTGGAACAGCAGCACGAGCCCCGAACCCTGCGACATCGGGCCGACCTTGGTGCCGATGATCCCGGACGAGGCGAGGTAGCCCTTCAGGATGTCCGACTCGAAGTAGTCGTCGAGGAAGTCGGCGGCGCTGCCGGTCAGCAGGCGCACGAGGTTGTGGAGCACGCCCTTGTCGACCCCGCGGAGATGCTGTGCGAGTTCGGCCAGCTCGGCCACGCCGTCAGGAGAAGTCGCGAACAGGTCCGGCGGCGCCTTGTCGAACAGTGGCTTGACGGCCCGCACGACCATCTCAATGTCGTGGCTGTACTGGTCGTAGGCGTCGGCGTCGTGCTGCGAGTGTCGGGCGATCTCGATGATGTTCTCGTTGCGATCGGTGCCCATCACCAATGCGTCACCGTTTTCCATCGGGCAGAACGAAGCCGGCATCAGCAGCGGCATGAAGCCGTGTTTCACGAGACCGAGGTCGTGGATGATGTTGGGGCGGAGCAGGCTCAACGCGTAGGAGAAAGTGGTGAACTTGAAGCCGGGGCGCAGCTCCTCGGTGATCGCTGCGCCACCGACGAAGTCGCGGCGCTCCACGATCAGCGTACGCAGCCCCGACTTCGCGAGGTACGACGCGTTCACCAGTCCGTTGTGGCCGCCCCCGATGACGATCGCATCGAACTCTCGGCTTCCAGCATCGACCGTGGGAGTCGTCACCCCGTCCTGTAGCGCGCTGCTGTCGGTCATGGCATCGACGTCTTTCTCTCGGGGGCGAAGAACGGGGTGTGGGTCACCTCGGCGGCGACCCGTTC
>CALAHA010000305.1 GCA_937891565.1 uncultured Ilumatobacter sp.
CTGCAGTCGACTGTGTCCGCGTGTTCCGCGGGTATGCCGGCTGGGGTCCCGGACAGCTCGAGGGCGAAATCGATGCGGGCGCCTGGCTGGTCCTCGATGCCGAGACCGGCGACGTGTTCAGCTCCGAACCTGATGAACTGTGGCGCAACGTGCTCCGCCGCCAGCCGGGCCGACTCGCCTGGCTCGCTAACGCACCAGACGACCTCAGCCTGAACTAGCGCTACCAGCTGGGGCATCACTACTGCATCGACGCGCGCTCTGAGCCACGCGCCAGCTGTCGTTAGCCCTCGGTCAACGCGTCGATCGCCCGCTGGGCCTTGTCGACGGGGACCAAGATGTGGTCGTGGTGGTAGCCAGCCAGCACATTGCAGGGGATGCCATGGGCGCCGAGGGTGGCAGCGAACGCAGCGGTGAGTCCAACAGCTTCGAGGCTCGAATGGACCGTCAGCGACAGCCATGCCAATTCGATGTCGACCGGGAGGCCGGCAAGTTCAGCCGCCTCAACAGGCAGGATCAGCGTGGTCGATTCTGCTTCGTTGACCATCCCGTGCGCCGCAGCCAAGAGCTCTGACGTCGGGACTGCTACTGCTGCATACGTGAACACGCCTGGGCGTCGTTCGACCTGCAGCGAGGCAAGCATTTTGGCGAGGTCAGTTTCACCGGGAACAGCCATTGCGATCCTTTCGTCGAGTTGGAGCCCGATCAGCTTCGGAGCTCAGCGCCCAGCTTTGCCGCCGCAGCTTCGACCCCACGACGAACCGAAGCAATGTCAGCATCGGTCAGGGTGCGGTCGCCAGCCTGCAAACGAAGCCGGTACCCGAGGGAACGATGGCCTTCAGCGACACCTGTGCCTCGGTAGACGTCGAACAGCGACACGTCGACGAGCAGCTTTCCGGCGCCCTGGCGAACTGCCTTCTCGAGCTTCTCGGCGGGAACGTTGTTGCTCAACGTGAACGCCAGATCGAGATCGCTGGAGGGCTGACGGCTCGTCTGCTTCCACTGTGCCGGCTTGGCGTTGCGGTCGAGCAGTTCATCGAGGTTGACCTCAAGGATGGCAACGCGCTCGGTGACCTCGAATGCTGCGAGCACCTCGGGAGCAACCTCGCCAACAGCGCCGAGCGGTGCCTTGCCGGCCTGCAGCGTCGCACTGCGCGTTGCATGCAGCCCAGCCGGGACCTTGCTCTGATCGACTCGGGCACCGAAGCCCAAGTTGGCGGCGAGTTCGCGCCAGACAGCGACCGCTGCAGGGGCCTCACGGCCCGCGAGTACGACCGTCAACGCCTCATATTCAGCTGGCAATTCAGATTCGCTTGGCGGGTAAACGTGGCCAATCTCAAACAGGCTCATCCCTGCCTGACGGTGGCTCTCGTTGTAGGCGATCACTTCGAGCAAACCGGGCCGCAGGGAGGTGCGCAGCACGCTCTCTTCGGTGACCAGCGGGTTGGTGATCGAGATTGCTTGCGCAGGGAGCCCCGCTTTGGCCAGGGCGCCTGGAGCGAGGAACGGGTTGGGCATGGCTTCGGAGATGCCGAGGCCGAGGAGTACCTCACGGACGAGGCGACGCCGCTGCTGCCGTTCGGTCAGCCCACCGTGGAGCACCGACTTCGGGACGCTCGAGCCGAGTCGGTCATAGCCGTAGTGCTTGGCGATCTCTTCGACGACGTCGATCTCGGCAGTCGAGTCGAGCCGCCACGTTGGCAGCACGACCGTGCGGGTCTCACCAGCTCCACTCACCGTGTAGCCGATCGGGTCGAGCAGGGCGGGGAGGTCGTCAGCGACCAGCGTTGTTCCGAGCACACGGTTGACGGCGTCGACGCGCACCGAGACCGTCCGATCGGCGGGCATCAGGTCACTCGATTGCGCGTCTGCTCCTCCAGCGTGGACCACCAGGTCAGGACAAGTTTCACTGAGGAGCTCGGCAAAGCGCAGCACCGCCAGTGGCATACCGTGCGGGTCGACGCCGCGTTCGAAACGCGTCGAAGCCTCGGAGCGGAGGTTGGTGCGGGTGACCGTCTGGCCAATTCCGATCGGGCTGAACCAGGCCATCTCGAGCGCCACGGTTGTCGTGCCACTGCTGATCTCGCTGTCGAGGCCGCCCATGACTCCGCCGACGCCAATTGGCGTGTCGTTGCCGTCGCAAATGAGGAGGTCGGCTGAACTGAACGCCCGCTCCTGGCCGTCGAGTGTCGTGAGGTGTTCACCGTCGCTCGCCACGCGAACGCGGAATCCCCCGCCGCCGAGCGTGTCGAGGTCGTACGCATGGTTCGGCTGGTTGAGCTCAAGCATCACGTAGTTACTGACATCGACGACGTTGCTGATTGAACGCATACCGGCTGCGGCGAGCCGATTCGCCATCCACTCGGGCGACGGCTTGACTTCAACGCCGGAAATGACGGTCGATGCGAACCGGCTACACCGGTCACCGTCGACGATTTCGACGGGCGTTGTGCGAGCGTCGCCGGTGATAACCGTGGCAGGAATCGGCGGACGGAAGTCGACGCCCATCTTGGCGGCAAGATCACGAGCAATCCCGACGTACCCAAAGCAATGCGGCAGATTCCGCGTGACGTCGGCGTCGATTAAGACGTCGAGGCTGAGCCCAAGGGCCTCACCATAGGGCTGGCCCAGCTGTGTGCCGGCGGGCAGCAGCCGGATGCCTGAGTGATCGTCGCCGAGGCCAAGTTCTTGCGCCGAGCACAGCATGCCCTCTGAGTCGATGCCCAAGATGCCGCGCCGTTCGATCTTCATGCCGTTGGGCATCTGTGTTCCGAGCGTCGCCAGCGGGACGATGTCGCCCTCGGAGATGTTGTCGGCGCCGCACCACACGTGGCGCTCTTGGCCGTCGCCAGCATCGACGTACACACGTTGCACCTTTGCCGCATCAGGATGACCTTCGAGCCTGTTAATTCGTGCCGCGACAACGCCATCGACAGTTTCACCGATGACGTCGGCCGATTCGACCTCCAGGCCGAGTGATGTCAGCGCGTCGGCCACGCGTTGAACCGCCACAGCGTCGGTCGGATCACCGAAGTCGCCGTATTCGTTGAGCCAAGACAGAAGAATCTTCATCAGAACTGCATTTCCTTAAAATTGTTCGACGAAACGCTTGTCGTCGGCGTACATGTCGCGCAGGTCGCCCACCCCGTGACGTTCCTTGGCCATCCGGTCGATACCGAAGCCGAACGCGAAGCCGCTCCACTCGTCGGGGTCCAGGTTGCAGGCAAGCAGCACGTTTGGGTGCACCATACCGCTGCCACCCAGTTCGATCCAGCTGCCGTCGGGTCGCTGGATATCAAACTCAGCTGATGGCTCGGTGAAGGGGAAGTAGCTCGGGCGAAGCCTTGAATTGAATCCCGGCCCGAAGTACGCCTTGGTGAACGCATCGATCGTGCCGGCCAGATCGGCCATCGTGATGTTGCGATCGATGACGAGGCCTTCGATCTGGTGGAACACGGGCATGTGCGTCGCATCGGGTGTATCGCGGCGGAACACGCGGCCCGGCGCAACGATATAAATCGGTGGCTCCTCGGCAAGCATCGTGCGGATCTGGACCGGCGACGTGTGGGTGCGTAATACCGTGGTTCCGGGCTGGCCATCCGGGGGCACGTGATCGACAAAGAGTGTGTCCCATTCGCCGCGGGCCGGATGGCCGATCGGCATGTTGAGCGCTTCGAAGTTGTGCCAGTCGGTTTCGATCTCGGGCCCTTCGGCCACGGTGAAACCGAGACCCACGAACACGTCTTCGAGGCGCTCCCACGCCTGGGTGACGAGGTGCGCATGTCCACGAGTCGGTGCTGCGAAGAACTCGGTGAGATCGAGACGTTCGCCCTCGACCTGCGCTACGAGCGCTGCCGATTTGAGCACCGAGCGACGTTCGTCGAGTGCGGCATCGATGGCAATCATCGCGTCGTTGACCGCAGCGCCTGCGGCCTTCTTCTCGTCGATCGTGTCGAGGCCACCAAGCTGCTTCTTCAGGTTGGCGAACTCACCCTTCTTGCCGGCGTACCGGGTCGCAAGGGCGACGATTTCGTCGACGGTCGTCGCCGCGACGATGTGGGCCAGTGCTGCATCTTTGGCAGCAGTGATGTCTGTGATCACAGGGGTTCCTTTCAGGTCATCTGGAGTGCGTGTCAGTCCCCGGATCAGGCAGAAACGTGGGCAGGAGCGATCCCGTGCGTGTCACGTCCCCGGTCACCCGGGGAACAGAAATCGCTGCGACTGCAGTTTCACGACCCGTAGCGTAGCCCGCACGTCCTACCGATCACCGGATGAACACCACGCTTGGCAACCGAACACGCCGATTGGTGAGCCGATCGGCGCAACTAGTTGCGCTGGCGGGCCGCTTCGAAGACGAGGACGGTCGTGGCCATGGCGACATTGAGCGATTCAGTGCGACCCCGGTGCGGGATCGTGACCCATTCACGGATCGGGCCGTTCGCATCGTCCCAGTGGTCGGGCAGCCCTGCGGCTTCGTTGCCCATCACAATTGCCACCCGGCCAGTGAAGTCAACGTCGGTGTGCGGGAGCACGGTGCGTCCGTCGGCGCTGTGGCTACTTGTACCGACCAATCGAAGTCCCGCCGCTGCGACATCGTCGAGTTCGGCAACGACGAATGGGACGTGAAAGAGCGCACCCGCCGCCGCCCGGACGACCTTGGAGTTATACGGATCGACCCCACCAGGGGTCAGAACGACGAGGTCAGCACCGGCTGCTTCGGCTGAGCGAAGAATCGTTCCGAGGTTGCCAGGATCACTGATCCGATCGAGCGCAACGACAAACGACGCTGCCTGCAGTCGCTCGGCCACGTCACCGACTTCAGGCATCTGAACGATTGCCAACGGCGGCTGCGGGGCATTGGTGGAAGCCACTCGTTCGAGGACACCTGATGCCAGCTCGAAAATCGAACCTCCGCCTTCTATCGCGGTATCGCTATTTTCCGGAACGAACTGCGACTCACAGACCCATCCGGCACGAATCGCCTCCGTAACCAGGACCGGTCCTTCGACAACGAAGGAACCTTCCTCGTAACGCGAACTGCGACGCCCCAGGAGGCGCCGCAGTTGCTGAACTCGTGAGTTCTTAAAATCAAGAGATGTCATGCATCTCTTGGTCTAGTTGATCAGAGGGCAGCTTTCGCGCTCTCGACGAGCTTCGCAAACGCAGCGGGCTCGGTGACAGCCAGATCCGCGAGGATCTTGCGGTCGACTTCGATGCTCGCTGCGTTCAGCCCGGCAATGAACCGGCTGTAGCTCATGTCGTGCTGACGAGTCGCTGCGTTGATCCGCTGGATCCACAGACGACGCATCTCACCCTTACGAGCGCGACGGTCACGGAAGGCATAGTTGCCCGACCGCATGACCTGCTCGTTTGCAGACTTGAACGAACGGCTCTTATTGCCGTAATAGCCCTTGGCTTGCTTCAGTATCTTCTTGTGTCGCTTCTTCGACGCGACGCCACGTTTCACTCGTGCCATTGTCTTTTCCTTCTACTCAGCGCTTAGCCAGGAGGCGCTTGATTTTGCGGGCATCGCCCTTGTGGACATCGGCATCGCGGTCGAGGCGATGTTTGCGCGAGGACGATTTGCCCTCGAACTTGTGCTGGTTGTTCTGCTGTTCGTGACGCAGTTTGCCAGTGCCGGTTGTCTTGAACCGCTTTGCTGCGGTCTTCGATGTCTTCATCTTGGGCATCGAATGCTCCCTTACTATTGGGGGTCTTGCGAGTCGCCCGACTCGGCGGTGGCCGTGTCGGGTGCTTCAGTAGACGTTTCGTCCACTTCGGCGGCGGGAGCTTCGGCAGTCGTTTCGACTGCTTCAACTTCCGGTGCTTCAACTACCGGTGCTTCAACTACCGGTGCTTCGGCAGGCGTTTCTCCTGCTTCGGCGGCGGCGACGACGGCTTTTTCGGCCTCCGCTGCTGCTTTCTTCATTGTTTCTTGGGCTTGCTTGTCCGGGGACAGCACCATGGTCATGCTGCGACCCTCGAAACGTGCCTGGGTGTCGACCTTTGCGGCCGGTCCCACTGATTCGAGAACTTGGTCGAGGATCTTCGATCCGAGCTCTGGGTGAGCCATCTCACGACCGCGAAACTGCAGCGTGATTTTGACCTTGTGACCCTCTTCGATGAACCGGATGACGTTACGTGTCTTGGTGTCGAAGTCGCCCTTGCCGATTTTCGGCCGGTACTTCACTTCCTTCACCGTGACGTTCGTCGACTTCTTCCGAGCCTCTTTGGCCTTCTGGCCTTCCTCGTATTTGAACTTTCCGTAGTCCATGATGCGACAGACGGGTGGGTTCGCACCGGGGGCGACTTCGACGAGGTCGAGGTCAAACCCACGGGCCATACGCAACGCGTCCGGAACCGGCCTAATACCAAGCTGGTCACCGGTTGGTCCGATTAAACGGATTTCACGTGAGCGAATGCGATCGTTGATGCGGTGCTGTTCGCCGCGGGTGTCGTTTCGAGGTGCTATGAGACTGCTCTCCTGTGCAAATGGGCCTCCCCATGTGTCGTATGTGATGGCGCTCAACGCAAAATGTCACGGAGCGGCCAAACACCGGCACGGGGCCAAACAACACGGCAAGTGCCGTGGAGCTCTGGCTTCGAGCAGATGGCTGGTTACAGCCGGGACCTGAACGCACGGTTGATGTTCCGAAGAACATGCGGTCGTGGCCAGGTGGGAGTTTCCCCCACTTCGCCTCAATTGTTGGTCGGTAGGGTATCTGCGTGACTGACGAAACCCCCGCACGTGACCAGAACACCGATTTCAGCGATATCAACGCCAACCTTGCAGAGGGCCTGGCTGGCTTCGGAGCCGACGATCAAACAGATGAGAGCGATCCCGAGCTCGATCAGGAGACGATCGACGCAATGGAAGAAGCGCAGCGTGCAATGGATGAATCACGCGAGCGCCTGGCCTCCGTGCCAGCTGAAGTCGTCATCACTAACCATGTGATGGGCCTCTACGAACTGGCCGCCATTCACCTTTCCGCCAATCCCCCAGAGCTTGCCCAGGCGGCGCTGGCCATTGATGCTCTTGCCTGCCTGGTCGACGGCCTTGGGGACCGAATCGGCCCCGATGCGCCGACGATGCGTGACGCCCTCAACAACATCCGCCTCGCTTTCGTCCAGATCAAGGGCGCAGCCGACTCTGACGTCAGCACTAATGCGGGCACCGACGCAGGCTGACGCCGTGTTCGGGCAGCGTTTCAGTGATCCCGTGCAAAACGGCCGATCGGCGCGTCGATGACCCGGCCGTTGCGGCAAACGACGTCTTCTTCGGCAAGGATCCCAGCCTGCTCTTTTGGGTCACTCGATCGAAGGTGTCCGGTGGAGTTGACGACGCGCCACCATGGGATCTCCACATCGGTGTGCCCGACAATGCGTCCAACGAGACGAGACATCTTCGGATAGCCGGCTACCTCGGCAATATCGCCATACGTGGTGACTTCACCTGCATCGAGCGACACCAAGACATCGATGATCCGACGCTCGCGTTCGGCGGCCCGTTCAGTGGCAGGGTCCGGATCGGCATTCACGGCGCGGCGGCCACCCGGATGTTTGCTGCCTCGTATCGGCCGAACTTCGCCAAGAGATCGAACGACACGTCGACACCGACATCAATCGAACGAGTTCCGTCGGCAATCTCGATCACGTGGAATATGTGCGACGAACTTTCACCGCTCATGATCACGCCCAGCCCGACAGCGCCGTCAAACTCACTCACGACGCCGACGAGCACACCCGTCGGTTGGTGGCTGCGGTCGAGCTCGGCCATGTGCTTCGATCAGTCTCGAGCTATGGAACGATCTTGGAGATCGGCATCTCGACGAGGTCTGTGGCGCCTGCCTCACAGAGTGCCGGAATGACGAGGTTGACCGTCTTTTTTTCGACGACGGACTCGACGGCGTATCCGCCACCGAACAGATCGTTGATCGTGGGTGACTTCATTGACGGCAGCACTGCAAGCACAGCGTCTTTGTTCTCAGCGGTGACGTTCAGCTTCAACATCACGCGACCCCGAGCGTCAAGCACACCATTGAGGAGCGTCATCACCTGCTCCATCGCCTTGCGCTTCTCCGGGTCGGCGTATGCGACCGGGTTGGCGATGACTTCGGTGTAGCTGGTGAGAATCACGTCGATCACCTTGAGGCCGGCAGCCTTGAGCGCTCGGCCGGTTTCGGTGATCTCGACCACGCAGTCGGCAATGTCCGGGATTTTGGCCTCGGTGGCGCCGTACG
>CALAHA010000306.1 GCA_937891565.1 uncultured Ilumatobacter sp.
CGAGGGCAAGTCGTTCTGCGCTGGCCTCGACATGGGCTCGATGCAGCAGCTGGCTGGCGCACCGCCAGCCGATGGCGAAGAGCAGACCAACGCTGGCGACATCGACAGCGGACGAATCACTCATCTGGGTCAGCAGATCTGCTGGGTCTGGCAAGAGTTGCCGATGCCGGTTATCTCGGCTGTCCACGGGCACGCACTCGGCGGAGGGATCCAGTTGGCGCTCGGGACCGATATTCGGTTTGTCCATCCGGAAACCAAGATGTCGGTCCGCGAGACGTACTGGGGGCTCGTGCCTGACATGGCCGGCACCTTCATGCTCGGCAAACTTGTTCGTCCTGACATCGCTAAGGAGCTCACGTTCACGGCGCGAATCTTCTCGGGCACCGAAGCGTACGAAATGGGCATGGTCACCCATTTGACCGAGACTCCGTACGAGGACGCAATGGCGCTCGCAGTCGAGATTGCCGGGATCAGCCCAAGTGCGGTGCGCGCCTCCAAGGAACTGATCAATCACATGGCAGTCGATGGAGCGGCCGAGCAATTTGCCGAAGAGCGTCGTTTGATCAAGACGCAGATCGGAACGCCGAATCAGATCGAGTCGGTGATGGCCAGCTTTGAGAATCGCTCGCCGCAGTTCGTTGACGCCTGAACCATTTCGAAACCGCGTGGCGACCAGGCTCGGGGTGGCGTCCTCACGGCGGTGATGCCCCGTTTCTGGCCGTGACGTTCTCTGTCGGTGTCCTCGGCGCGTTCATCACCTGGGGGAGCGGACCGCCCTGGCGTCGGTGCCAGTGTCGTTGTTCAACCGTCGGTGGGGCTGACAGCACCAGGATCACAACCGAACGATCCGGGGGAGGCAGGGAATGACCGTCTACACTGTATTTCCCCCCCGCTTGAGCCAACGCTGTCTCGAGCATCTCGCAGCCGAACAATCGACCTCGTGGATGTGACATGCAGAAGCCCCCTGGCCCCATTGGACTGTACGACCCCCGGCAGGAACACGATTCCTGTGGTGTGTCTTTTGTTGCCAACTTGAAAGGTGTCCGC
>CALAHA010000307.1 GCA_937891565.1 uncultured Ilumatobacter sp.
CGCTGGAATCATGGCCGCTGGCCTGATTTTCGCGGCATGCGGCAGCGACGACGCCACACCGGCTGCAACCGAGGCTCCGGCCGAGACCGAGGCGCCCGCAACCGAGGCTCCGGCAGACGAGGCTCCGGCAGACGAGGCTCCGGCAGACGAGGCTCCGGCCGAGACCGAGGCTCCGGCCGAAGCACTCGCACTCGAAGGCGACGTCGAAATCGCTGCTGGCACCACGCTGGCACTCGGCGACTGCCCCGACGACTGGAGCGCAACACAGGGTGTCGACGGCGACGAGATCCGCATCGGCCAGACCCTGCCGCAGTCCGGCGCACTCGCTGCGTTCGGTGCTATCGGCGGAGGCATGCAGATGTACTTCGACTTCATCAACGACACCGATCCAATCGAGGGCAAAGACCTCGTACTGATTGCCAAGGACGACGGCTACGAAGCCGGTCGCGCCGTGGCCAACGTTGAAGAAATGCTCGACTCTGATGACGTGTTTGCACTCGCACACAACATCGGTACGCCGATCAACTTCGCGATCCGCCCCATCACTGATGAGGCGTGCGTCCCACAGCTGTTCAACTCCTCGGGCTTCCCGTTCTGGGGCGACCCGGCGAACTTCCCATGGACCGTCGGCAACATCTTGAACTACGTCACCGAGACCGAAATCTGGTGCGCCGACGTCAAGGCCAACATCGGCGAAAACGCCACTGTTGCCGCCCTGATCATGAACAACGACTTCGGTAAGACCTACCAGCAGACGCTCAACGAATCCGACGCTTGCGCCGGCCTCAACATCGTCTCCGAGCAGGTCCACGACCCGGCAGGCGCCGACGTCACCAACGAAATGACCACGCTGGCAGCTACAGATGCCGACGTGTTCCTCGCTGGTACGACCGCGAAGTTCTGCTCGCAGGCAACAGCAGTGCTCGCTGCGTCCACCTGGCGCCCGACCACGTACATGTCGTACACCTGCAACAACCTTGCGTCGTACTTCGCTCCGGTTCAGGACGCTGTGGTCACTCTCGCAGCCGACAACGCCGGCCCGATCTTGGCGAACTCCAACAAAATCTGTGGTGACCCGGCCTACGCCGACGATCCGGCGATCATCGAGATCGAGCGCGTCCTCTCCGAGTACGGCAACGTCACATGTGCCGATGGTTCGTACTCGACGGGCTACTTGTACGGCGAGTTCCTCGTCGGTGTGCTCCGCTCGGCATCCGAGATGGAAGGCGGCCTCAACCGCGTCAACCTGATGGCAGCCATGTGGAACGCCGACACCTCCAGCGATCTCCTCCTCGGTGGCACGTTGAAGCTCGACGGAGTCAACGATGCCTACTGGACCGAGTCGGCCCAGTTGCAGCAGGTCTCCATCGTCGATGGCGAACTCGCATTCGTGGCGACCGGTGACCTGGTCGACTTCGAAGGCCAGGGCGGCGCCTTCGGGAGCTGACCCATCCGCCCGTCTGACGGGCTGAATACCTGAATACCTGAAAACGGCAACGGCCGCCGGTTCCCTCTGCGGGATCCGGCGGCCGTTGGTCGTTTTCAACTCTGCTCGCAAACCGGCGTCGCTAGCTAACCGGCGAGATGATCAGCCGCCGAGCAAGTCGGTGCAGGCAATCAATTCTTCGGCTAGGGCTTGGGCCGTTGCATTCTCCGAGCCTTCCGACAGCGCTTCAATGTCATCGTCGGAGTAGCCCGCGAGCGCCTTGTCGATGCAGTCGCCGTCGGCGGTGTTGCCCAGTTCTTCCATGTCGGAGATGAACTGATCACGGGTGCCGTCGCGGTCAACACCGCCGCAGGCTGCGAGGCCGAGTGCGCTAACAGCGAGAAAAGCGGTGAATGTCTTGTTCATGAAGGTGAGTCCTGTCAGTGGTTGAGGATCGAGGTGTTCCCGATCATCGTGGCAGCGTGCCGCGAACTCTACGTGGTATCCGGTTTGTCGGCACCCGCCCCGTGCTGGTTACGGGCGGCGTGAAATGTTGACCGTGAACTTGCCAGGTTCGTCGATCACGTTGTCGAACTCGTAGAGGCCACCGTCCTCGCTGATCGCCGTGCATGCGAAGTTTGTGCCAACGGCCTGATCGAGAGGTGCCTCACAGTTCACCGACTCGAAGACGACATCCAGTTCGGCGGCGACCTTGCCCGCGATGAACGCCTCAGCATCGGACTTGAAGTCGGCCGTTGAGGTAAAACAACCTGCCAACATGATGCTGGCGACGAACAGGCCCAGCAGGGCGGAGGCACGGCGGGGAGACGGCTGCATCGCTTCGACGATACTGCTGCTGTTCGGTCAGGTGATGAGCCCCGCGCTGGTTGAGTCAGTCGCTGCTTCATCGCTGATCGGAGTTTGAGGCCGCGCAACCCGCTGGTACGACCGAATCCTGTCGGTCATGACGACCACGAGTGCGAGCCAGACGACGGCGAATCCAATCAATCGATTGAGCGGCAGCGGCTCGTTGTACAGCGCCCAGCCGAGACCGAAGTTGATCATCGGCACGATCAGGTTGAGTGGTCCGAGCAGGGTGAACGGAATCGACTTGGCTGCCGAGGCGAACAGCATCAGCGGGATCGCCGTGATAAGCCCGGTCCCCAGGAGCAAGATCCAGTCGATTGACGAAGCGGTGTTGATTGCGCTGCTGCTGCGCCCTGAGAGGAGGGCGAGCGCCACTGCGGCGGGGAGCACGAGCACGAACGTCTCGCCGGTCAAACTGTCGATAGCTCCGAGCGGCATATTGCGCTTGCTCAGCGCGTACGAACTCCAGGTCGCTGCCAGAACCAGTGAAATCCAAGGCGGGTGCCCCGCTCCGACCGTCAAGATCACGACAGCTATGGCAACGCATCCGAAGGCGATCTTCTGTGCACGATTCGTTCGCTCGCCTAAGACGAGTACGCCGATGGCCATCGTGCCCAGCGGGGCAATGAAGTAACCGAGCGCAGTTTCGATGACACGGTCGTTGACGACGGCCCAGACGTAGCTGCCCCAGTTGGCAGTGAGGAGGAGCGCAGCAATGATCAGCCTGGCAACGGTCGCCCGTGACCGAAAGGCGGCGATGATCGCTGGCCATGTGCCGCGTACGGTCGTTACGACGGCCATCACCATGGCTGCGGTGAACATGCGCCAAGCAATCAGTTCGACAGCATCGAGTCCTGAAAGCTGTTTCCAGTAAATAGTCAGCAGGCCCCACAGCGCAAAGGCTGCGACGCCGACCCGGACCCCGTTGCGTTCTGTCTGCTCACTCACTGGCCGTACAGTACGCCTCGACGGGGCTGTCGACTCCCTTGGGTCCGGGACAACGAGTTCGCTGTGCTGACAACTAGGTTGAAACTGTGGCTCAACGCGTCAAGGTCGTGAAGTACGGGTCGGTTTCCGTTCGTGTCTCCGACGACCCGGCCGGAGACGTGGCGCGGTCGCTTGCAGTCCGCCTCCGTGGGGCAATCAGACGTCGGGGGAGTGCCTCGTTCGCAGTGAGCGGTGGCTCGACTGCGCCATCGATGCTCGCTGCGCTCGTGCATGAGGATCTCGATTGGGACTGCCTGACTGTCTGGCAGGTTGACGAACGCGTCGCCCCGGACGGCCACGAGCACCGCAACGCCAGCCAGCTGTGGTTTATGCCGACGGAGACAATGCTGATGCCGGTTGTCGGCGACGACCTCGGCATTGCGGCGATGCGTTACGCCGAGACACTGCCTGATCGGTTCGACGCTGTGCACCTCGGGCTTGGCGATGATGGGCACACAGCCTCGTGGCCGCCGGTTCCTCATCCTGATGCAACGGTCGTCAGTAGTGCGAACAATGTTGCGATGGTTGGCGACTTCAAAGGTCGTGGGCGGATGACGCTGACCCCGGGGCCGGTGAACCATGCCCGCGGCCGCTTGATCCTCACGACCGGTAAGTCCAAGGCCGACATGGTGCGCCGCTGGCTTGAACGCGATCGGTCGATTCCGGTCAGCCATGTTCGTCGTTCAGCGACCACGCTGTTTGTCGACCCTGCAGCAGCTGCCAAGTTGCCGGGCTGACAAGCCCGGGCGTGGCGGCGCATTGGCCCCTACATTGGCGGGATGGATCTTGATGCGCTCGCTGATCTCGCTCGCCCCGCACATCTTCGGGAGCTGTTTGGAGTAGATCCCGGTCGAGCGGCTCGCTACGTCGTGGAAGCAGGCGACCTCCGGATCGACTACTCGAAGCACCGCCTGAACGACGACGTTCTTGCCTCCCTGCTCGAGTTAGCCCGAGACAGCGATGTCGAAGGACGACGCGATGCCATGTTTGTCGGTGCACACATCAATGTGGCCGAAGATCGTGCCGTCGGACATGCGGCCTTGCGCATGCCTGCGGGGTCGACGTTCATGATCGATGGTGAGAACGTGGTCCCCGACGTGCACGCTGTACTCGACTCGATGTCGGCTTTTGCTGAGCGCATTCGAGCGGATGAACGGATCACCCATATTGTCAACATTGGTATTGGTGGCTCGGATCTGGGGCCGGCCATGGCAGAACAGGCGCTTGGCGCTTTCCGCCACCCGCGGTTGCGTTGCTCGTTTGTCTCGAACATCGACGGCGCCGACATTGTCGGTGTCCTTGCCGATGCCGAACCGGCATCAACGCTGTTCATCGTCGCGTCAAAGACATTTGGGACGATCGAAACGTTGACCAATGCGCGGACCGCCCGGACTTGGCTGGTCGATGCACTCGGCAAAGACGCTGTCGCCGACCATTTTGTGGCGGTGTCGACCAACGCAGAGCGCGTCGCCGACTTTGGGATCGACGCAGAGAACAACATGTTTGGCTTCTGGGACTGGGTCGGCGGTCGCTATTCGGTCGACTCGGCGATCGGGCTGTCGTTGATGCTCGCGATTGGACCGGACCGGTTCCGTGAGTTCCTCGCAGGGTTTCACACGATCGACGAGCACTTTCGTACTGCTCCGCTCGCAGAGAACGCACCGGTGCTGATGGCGCTTCTGGGCGTCTGGTACGCCAACGGTCTTGGCTTTGACACCAAGGCTGTACTGCCATACGCCAACGAGTTGGCGCGTTTCCCTGCTTACCTCCAGCAGCTCGATATGGAGTCGAACGGTAAGTCGGTGACCATCGAGGGTAAACGTGTCGACTACAACACGGGGCCGATTGTTTGGGGCGAGCCGGGGACGAACGGGCAGCACGCGTTTTACCAATTGATCCATCAGGGCACCCGCGTCGTTCCCGTCGACTTCATCGGGTTCGCCAAGCCGCATCACGATCATCAAGAACACCACGACCTACTGATGGCGAACCTGATCGCACAGTCCGAAGCACTCGCCGTTGGCCGTAGCAACGAGGCCGAGCCGTGGCGGAACTTCGAAGGCGACCGTCCAAATACGGTGATTCTCGCGGAGCAACTCACCCCGTCGGTGCTCGGTCAGCTCATTGCGCTCTATGAACACATGGTGCATGTTCAGGGCACTATCTGGGGCGTCAACAGCTACGACCAGTGGGGTGTCGAACTCGGCAAAGAGCTCGCCAACCAGATCACCCCAGAACTCACTGGCGATCCCACCCCCGACGCCCACGACAGCAGCACCAA
>CALAHA010000308.1 GCA_937891565.1 uncultured Ilumatobacter sp.
GGGGTAATCATCAAGCCTGTTTAGGCCTTGGCCGGACGGTAGCCGTCCGCAACGGCGTTGGCCGCAGTGGCATAGCAACGCTCGGCCTTGGTGCGGTCGTAGAAGCGGCCGCCTGGGACGTGGAAGATCCCTGAGTTGTTGTTTGCTTTGATCAGGTGCGAGTCAGGGCACGAACCGTCAGCCTGCGGCGGCAACCACGGTTCGTTCGCAGTATCGGAACGCGCAGCTGGCGCGTCGACGAGATCATTGACCATTGTCGCCATTGCCGGAGCGTTGTTGGCTGGCTCAAGTGGCGGCCATTCCGGCGGTGACGGAGGTGTCGGCGGCGCAGTGCGATCTCGCCACCACGACCATATGACTCCGCCGACGGCACCGATCAGCACAAGCCAAAGGGATCGACGAACCGCTGTCACCATCCAGGTCATACATCCAACCTAGTCAGACCAGCGTTCGGTCTCACCGCGTCTGCGTGATGGTTTTGGCCGAAATGAGCACCAAAAACATCACGCAGACCAGAGGTCGGCAGGAACGCTGGCGTTATCGGTGCTGGCGCTGACGCTCGAACGCGGCGAGGACGGCGCGCAACGAGGCGGTGGTGATGCTTGGATCGGTGCCGATGCCCCAGCGAACGTTGCCGTTGCCGTCGACGGTCTCGAGGTAGGCGACGGCGCGTGCGTCAGCGCCTTGGCCGATGGCGTGCTCGGCGTAGTCGAGCACGTCGAAATCGCCGCCGACCGATCCACCAAACTCATCGGTCAGTGCAGCGACAAAGGCTTCGACCGGTCCGTCGCCTGTCCCGTGCAACGAATGCGCCGCACCTTCGACCTCGAGTTGCACCTGAATTGTGGTGGTGCCGCCGTCATCGCTCGAGGCGCTGTGCAGCTCATGGCTGCGCAGTCTCATTGTGGGTGTTGCGGGCATGTACTCGTCCTGGAATGCATCCCACATCACAACGGGCGTGATCTCGGTGCCTGAATCCTCGGTGATGTGCTGGATGGTTTTGGAGAACTCGATCTGGAGCCGGCGCGGCAGGTCGAAGCCGTGCTCGGTCTTCATCACGTAGGCGACGCCGCCCTTACCGGACTGGCTGTTGACGCGAATGACTGCTTCGTAGGTACGACCAACGTGCTTCGGGTCGATCGGCAGGTATGGCACGGCGAACATTGGATACCCGCCAGAGATTGTGTCCCGAGTGGCATCGAGGGCATCGAGGCCTTTCTTAATCGCGTCCTGGTGGCTCCCGGAGAACGCGGTGTACACGAGGTCGCCCACGTAGGGGTGACGAGGCGAGACCGGGAGCCGGTTGCAGTACTCGGCGGTGCGGCGCAGCGCATCGATGTCGGAGATGTCGAGCTTCGGGTCGACACCGTTCATGAACAGGTTCATTGCCAGGTTGACAACATCGACGTTGCCGGTGCGCTCACCGTTGCCGAAGAGCGTGCCCTCGACGCGGTCGGCGCCGGCCATGACGCCGAACTCGGCCGCAGCGACGGCGCAGCCGCGGTCGTTGTGCGGGTGGAGCGAAATAAGGACCGATGTGCGGTCGCGGATCGTCCGGCCGAACCACTCGATGACGTCGCCGTAGACGTTGGGGGAGTAGCACTCGACGGTTGCTGGCAGGTTCAAGATGATTGGATCGTCAGGCGTCGGGTTAATCACGTCCATGACGGCCTCGCATACCTCGATGGCGTAGTCGGGCTCGGTCAGCGTGAAGCTCTCGGGGCTGTACTCGTAACGGATTTCGGTCGCTGACCCGTCGAGTCGGTCTGGTAGCGCAGCCTCATGTTCTTTGCAGAGCGTGGCACCGGTGACGGCGATCTGCTTGATCTGCTCTTGATCGAGGCCGAACACCACTTCACGCTGGAGCGGGTTCGTCGAGTTGTAAAAGTGGACGATTGCTCGTGGAGCGCCGCGTAGGCCCTCGAACGTGCGAGCAATCAGCTCAGGCCGGCACTGGACGAGTACTTGGATCCAGACATCGTCCGGAATCAGGTCATCCTCGATCAGGAGCCGGAGGAAGTCGAAGTCGGGTTGGCTCGCTGAGGGGAAGCCGATTTCGATTTCTTTGAAGCCCATGGCAACGAGTTCGGTGAACATCTTGAGCTTGCGGGCTGGGTCCATTGGATCGATCAAGGCCTGGTTGCCGTCGCGCAGATCGACTGAGCACCAGAGCGGTGCCGTGTCGATGACTTGGTCGGGCCAGGTGCGATCGGTGAGCTTGATTGGAATAAACGGCGTGTACTTGTCGAACGGCATCTGCTTCGGCGTGCTGGGTGTCGGAGGCATAACTTCTCTCAATGGGAACGTGAGGGTTGATGTGGCGATCGTCGGTCGGGGTCGAAAAAGCAAAAACCCCCCGGCCGGAGGGGCGGAGGGTGCGGGCAGGCGCGAAAGAATGCGGCTGCCCTACATAAGCAGAAGAAAGCTGGCGATGATCGAGCGCTGCACGAATGTGATGCTAGCACGGGTGGGCGAGAGTAGGAACCCACAACCCGACAACAGCATGTGGGTGAAACCGGCTGACGGGTGCTGTGAGCGGTACCCTGAGGAACACAATGACAGAAAATACAGCACGACGCGGAGCGCCTCGTCGCAAGCGCACGCCACGAGACTCTGATGACTCGTCTCGCGATCACGTCAACACATCGAATCTGACAACGGTCAACGTGTTGCCGCCAGTCGAAGCGCCGACAGGTTTTTTCGATCTCGGTGTTCCGGCACGGATTGACGACGGCCTTGCGGCTTGCGGATTTGCCCAGCCATTCAACATCCAAACTGAAGCAATTCCCGTCGCCATGCGCGGCGACGATGTGTGCGGTCGAGCGAAGACCGGATCCGGCAAGACGCTTGCTTTTGGTATTCCGATGCTCGCCCGCATCACCGACAAAGCTGCGCCGACCAAGCCGCTCGGCCTCGTGCTCGTCCCGACACGCGAATTGGCTATTCAGGTCGCCGAGGTGCTCCAGCCCGTAGCTCAGCACGCAGGTATGAATGTTCTGCCCGTCTACGGTGGTGCATCTCGTCACCACCAGGTCGAGGAGATGGCGAAGGGCATCGAGCTCGTGATCGCCACGCCGTTGCGCCTCATCGATCTGATCAAGTCCAACGAGGTCAGCCTCGAAGACGTGCAGATCGTCACGCTCGATGAAGCAGATCGCATGGCCGACGACGGTTTTACCCCGCAGGTCGAGTGGATTCTGCGCCATTGCATCAACCGCAACCAGACCATGCTGTTCTCGGCAACGCTCGACGGCGACGTCGGGCACCTTATCCGGGCGTATCAAACCGATCCGGTGACGGTGGCCATCGACGAGGCAACCGACACGGTCGGCAACATGAGCCACCTGTTTCTTGGCATCCACCATATGGATCGTGACAAGGTCATTGGCGCCATCGCTCGAGGCATTCCGAAGCTGATCGTGTTCTGTCAGACCAAGCGGCAGTGCGACAAGGCCACTGAACGGCTCCAAGAACTCGGCATCGACGCTATGGCGATTCACGGTGATCTCCAGCAAAAGACACGTGAGCGCGTGATGCGCTCCTTCGCCGAAGGCAAGCTGCAGATTCTCGTCGCCACCGACGTTGCCGCCCGCGGTATCGACATTGACGACATCGGTGCAGTTATCCATTACGAGCCGGCCAAAGACGTCAAGGACTACCTCCACCGTTCTGGCCGAACAGCTCGCGCTGGCCGTGACGGCTGGGCGATCACGCTGTCTGAGTACAACCAAGTCACCCAGGTTCGCATCCTGCAGCGGATGATGAAGATGGAGCCGACTAAAGCGGTCGACGTGTTCTCGAACGACAAGCGTCTCGAGCAGCTCGAATCTTTCGGCGACGACATCAAGGCGGCCGCCACGCTGGCGCCGTCCATGTCCTGACGCCGATCTGGCCCATAGCGGGCTTCGCGCTGGCTTTTAACTGAGTTCGCGCAATCCGCGCTGGCTCACGTACGTGGTGATCACGCCGATCAGGCTGATTAACGCGGCACCGCTGATCGCTGCGCCTGTGCTCGTCCACGTGGCGATGGCCCCGAGAATCAGCGCACCGAACGGCATGATGCCGAAGGATGTCAGAGCGTAGAGTCCCATGACGCGGCCCATCAGCGGCTGCGGCGTGTTGGCCTGGATGAGCCCCTGGTTCATGTTGATGTAGAACCCGCCAGCCAGGCCCATGAAGAAGGCGAGGACCAGAACCTGCCAGAAGTCGGTGGTGCGACCGGTCAGAATGGTGATGGTTGAACCGCAGATCAGTGCACGCTGGAAGGCTGCGCCTTTCTGTTTCATATCGCCCTTGCGCATCACCACGACCGAGCTGATTGCGATGCCAATGCCCATGAGCGCGAAGGGCAGGGCGGCATCGCCAGCGGTTCGACCCAGACCGTCTTTGACGTGGGCCTGCAGCGTGACCATGACCGCAGGGTTGACAGTGAGGCTGGCCATGACCAGCAGGCCGAACAGGACCCGCAGGTTGGCGTCGCCGAGGACGTGACCAAGGGCCTCCTTCATGTCGGCAATGATTGGTCGCTTCGGCCGCAGGTCAACGTGCGGCGGAACCTCGAGCCGCAAAAGAAAGATGACGCCGGCGAACATCAGGCCGGACTGGAACCAGAATGCTCCGTCGAACCCGTACTGATCACCAACGACCTTGGCGAGCACCGGCCCAAGGATCAGCGACAGCGTCATTGCAATGGCGTTCACGGCGATCGCGCTGAACAGCTGTTCTTTCGCCACGAGCACGGGGATGAGGGACGAACGGACCGGCTGGCCGATGGCTGAAGCGGCACCGGCAAACAAGGTCATCACGATGACCCAGCCGAACGAGATCGTGTCGGCACGAACCAACAGCGCTGTTGCGGCCATCACGGCGCCACCGGTGACCTGGGTCCAGATCAGCATCCGTCGGCGGTCCCATCGGTCGGCCCAGGCCCCAGCCTGCAGGACGAGTAACGCTGCCGGGAGTCCAAGCGTGAACACCACAATGCCCTGATCGCTTTCGCTCCGGTTCAGGCCGTCGAGGACCAGCCACCCGAAGACGAACCGTTGCGCGTTGGAGAC
>CALAHA010000309.1 GCA_937891565.1 uncultured Ilumatobacter sp.
TCCTCGACGTCGGCGCCGGTTTCGGCCGACACGTCTTCGAGTGCGCACGACGCGGCGCCGACGTCGTGGCGCTTGACTACGCCCAAGACGAAGTCGTGCAGACGCGTGCCACTCTTGGGGCCATGGTCGAAGCCGGCGAAATCGACATCGACCGGTTTAAGGGCGTGTTGCGCGGCGATGCAACGAAGCTGCCGTTCAACGATGGCGCCTTCGACGTTGTCATCACCTCCGAGGTACTCGAACACATTCAAGACGACGTGGCAGCAATATCGGAGATGGTGCGCGTCCTCAAGCCCGGCGGCATGTTTGCTGCAACGGTGCCAGCCTGGTTGCCCGAAAAAATCAACTGGATGCTGAGTGAGGATTACCATGCCCCAATCAGCGTCGGCGGCCACGTACGGATCTACTCGGCCACGGAGTTGAAGGCGAAGCTGGTCACCGCCGGCCTCGATCCGCGGGGCGCACATCGTGCCCACGCACTGCACTCGCCGTACTGGTGGCTGAAGTGTGCTGTCGGCCCCACCAACAACGATCACCCGATGGTTGCGAAGTATCGCAAATTCCTCGAGTGGGACATCATGACGCAACCCACCTCGACGAGGATTGCTGAGAAGGTGCTCTCGCCGGTACTCGGCAAGAGCATCGTGTTGTACGGGCACAAGCCAATGAGCATGACGTGAGCGCAATTCCTTCGCTTGAGAGCGTCATCACTGCAGACGAGGTTCGAGAAACTGCCGACCAACTGGCGTCACTGCAGCTGCCGAACGGAATGATTCAGTGGTTCCCCGGCGGCCACAGTGATCCGTGGAATCACATCGAGTCGGCAATGGCGCTCGATGTCGCCGGACTCCACAAAGAAGCGGAAAACGCCTACGAGTGGCTCGCCGACATTCAGCGCCCAGACGGCAGTTGGCACAACTACTACCGCCCAGATGGGTCGGTCGAAGACACCAAGATCGACACCAACGTGTGCGCCTACATCGCCACCGGTGTATGGCATCACTGGCGCAGCACCTGGGACCGAGGATTCGCCGAAAACATGTGGCCGACCGTCGAACGTGCGCTTGACTTTGTCCTCAGCCTGCGCCGCGACGACGGCGTCCCGCTCTGGGCAGTTGAACCCGACGGCAAGCCGTGGGACTACGCGCTGCTGACCGGTACAGCCAGCATCCAGCACGCTCTGCGTTGCGGCGCCCACCTCGGTGAGGCCATTGGTTCACCCCGGCCCGAGTGGAGCCGCGCTGCCGCCACGATGTGCGAAGTGATTCGCTCGAAGCCTGAGGCTTTTGAACCGAAGGCGCGCTGGGCAATGGACTGGTACTACCCGGTGCTGACCAGCGCGCTCACGGGCACTGCTGCCAAAATCCGGATGGAGAGCGGCTGGGATCGTTTCGTGATCGATGGTCTTGGCGTTCGTTGCGTCGACGACGAACCGTGGATCACCGCATCCGAAACCGCTGAATGCGCGCTGGCGTGTGCCGTGATAGGCGACATGTCGACTGCAACCGATCTGTTGCAGTGGATCCGCCCGCACCGCAACACATCGGCATCGGGTGCGCCGTTGACAGACAGCGACGATGCTGCCTCACCAGGCGCCTACTGGACCGGCATCGTGCACGACCTGAGCGAGCCCACCGGCGGGCCAAACCGCGTCCTGTTCCCGTTCGACGAACACTCGTCGTACACCGCCGCTGCAGTCATCCTTGCTGTCGACGCGATTACTCAGACAACGCAGGCCAGCAACCTTTTCGTCGAGCGCACCGGCTTCATGGACTCGAGCGACCGCGCCGCCATCCGAGCGTCAGCGAGTCAAGCTGCAGCCCGAGATTAAACCACGATGTGAAAGGGATGGGCGTGACGCAGCTGCTTGCCTAAGATCGAACCAATGGAAACGAAGCTGGCCAGGACGGTCTTGAGCATCTGGAGTTGGATCGTTCTTGGACTGCTCGTCGGTGTCTTTATGCCCCTCGTTGCAATCACCCGACTGGTCACGATGCCATTCGATAATGGCGCCTACGCGGCTGGCTATCTGTTCCGCAAACTGACAAGAATCCACTCGGCACTGAACCCACTCTGGAAGTTCTCGACCTCGGGCACGCTGCCAGACGACATGCGGCGTCCCTACGTCGCCGTCGCGAACCACGAGAGCTTCGTCGACATCTTGCTCATTTCACACCTGCCGACCGAGTTCAAGTGGCTCTCGAAGGCCGAGATCATGAAGATCCCTGTCCTCGGTTGGATGATGCGGCTGGCGCGTGACATCCCGCTCGAACGTGGCGACACCACGTCGGGCCGCGCCGCGCTCGATCAGGCACGCGAGCGGCTTGCCACGAAGGTCTCGGTGATGATCTTCCCCGAAGGCACCAGGTCCAAGACCGGTGAAATGCGCAAGTTCCGTGCAGGTGCGTTCAAGCTCGCAATCGAGGGGCAGCATCCGATCCTGCCGATCGCAGTTCACGGCACCCGCGATTGTCTGCGCAAGAACGATTGGCGGCTGGGTCGCGCTACTGCTGAGGTCCGCGTGCTTGAGCCCATCTCGACCGAGGGAATGACCAACGACGACCTGCCAGCGCTACGCGCCCAGGTGAGCGCAGCAATCGAGGCAGGCCGCCAAGCCCTGCGCGACGAACACGGCTACGTGCCACCGGTGTACCCCGCGGCCGAAGCGCTCTCTGCTGAGGCGCGCGACGCTCAGGCAAGCGGGAGCTACAAAGACCCCAACTGACCGTTCGCGTCCGTTCGACAACTGACCGCAGCATTCCTGCCAACATCCGACACAATGGTCACCATGTTGATCGAGCAGATCCGTTCCGACCTCAACGATGCGACGCGTGCTCGCGACGCCGCCACACAACTCACGTTGCGGTCAATCATTGCTGCCATCCAGGAAGCGCAGGTCGCTGGCGACCAAGCAATCCAACTCGATGACGACGGCATCCTTAAAGTCTTGAAGGCGCAGGCAAAGCGACGGGTCGATGCCGCCGAGGCGTTCGAAGCGGGTGGAGCCATCGAACGCGGTGCAGCCGAACGCGCCGAGAAGGTCATCATCGAAAAGTATCTGCCTGCTGCGCTGAGCGAAAGTGACGTTGCCGCCATCGTCGACCGCGTGATGACCGACAACGGCTTCACTGAGAACTCAGACATGGGCAATGCGATGAAGGCTGTCAACGCTGAGGTCGCCGGCCGAGCCGATGGTCGCATCGTGGCCGCCTTGGTCAAATCACGCTTGGCGTGACAGCGGCATCTGACCTCGCCAATCGAACGGCGGGGTAATGCTGGTCCCCGTCCGGCTGCTCCTTGCGTTCAAGCCACAGGTTGCTCCGGCACTCTTGGTGGCGATTGCCTCGAGCACCGTGGTGTTCAGTGCCACGCCCTTCCTGCTCCCCGCGATTGCTGCCGACCGCGACATCTCGCTGAGTGCTGTCGGCTGGATATCGACCGGACAGCTCGGCGGGTTCGTGTTGGCGTCGTTTCTTGCCGGGAGATTGCTCCGACCCGAACGCCATGTGTTCATCATCGGTGCCGTCTTAGGCGTGCTCTCAAATCTGTCGTCCGCAGTCGCACCAAACCTCGCTCTGCTCACGATCGCCCGCGGTATCAGCGGCCTGTCGCTGGGACTTGCTGCATGGTTCGGTTGGCAGGCCGCCTTCGGCGACAACGGGCGGACCGGCGACGTCGCCGTCATCGGCCCGCTCGTCGGCGTCGTTTCGGCCCCGGCGGTATCGCTGCTGATCCACACGGCAGGCGTCAACTGGCTCTTCGTCGTGCTCGCGGCGATCACCGGGCTGCCATTGCTCTGCGCCCAACGAATCGAGCAGTCGGTCGCGCCCATCGATCGGGGCGAACGCCATAGCGCGACTCGCGCCGCTCGACTGATCTTGCTGGCACTCGGACTGATCACGATGGGCGGTTCGACCGTTTTCGTCTACGCCGCGGCGATCGGAACCGGGCTGAACGGGTTGTCGGCGGGAGCGGTTGCCTTGTTGTTCAGCGGCAACGCTCTGGCCGGCATCCCTTCTGCCAGGTGGCAGGGCCGTCGAGGATCCGCCGGGTTCTGGTTCTTTGGCACCGCAATCTGTTCAGTGCTGATCGCCTGTGTGCGCAATGACCTCGCCTTCGCCATTGGGCTGGTCGGCTGGGGGTTCATTTTCTTCATGGGCTTGCCGGCGGCGTTCGGCCTGCTTGCTTCCCGATCGGCCTACCCCCAAGAGCGGGCAGGCGACGCGCAAGCAATCATGGCACTCGGGCGGGTGTTCGGGCCCCTCATCGGCGGCGCGCTCTTGGCTACCGGATCAAGTGCCTCGCTGGGCATCGTCGCAGCCGGCATCATTGCCAGCGCGGCGTTGATGTTGCTCTACGCCGATCGCCACAACTTGCCTTTTCGGCGCTCGCCATCGCCGAACCCGGCCCTTACCACTACGTAATTGCGCACCGCAGAAATCTCACCGCATCGTTGCTCGCGCGTCGTTCCCAGCGGTGCGCTGCCAGACTGCGGCCATGGACGACAGCACGATGGTCCTCGCAGCAAACCAGGCGTTCTACAACGCCCACGAGGCCCGCGACCTCGAAGCAATGACGCAGGTCTGGGAGCACTCATCACGAGTGGCGTGCATCCATCCAGGCTGGCCGATCCTGCGGGGGTGGGACAACGTGATGCTGAGTTGGGAAGGGATCTTCCGAGGATCTGGCCGAAACCAGTTCATTCTCACTAACGAATCACATGTGGTGATTGGCGACGCGGCATGGGTGCACCTCGATGAAAATCTGGTCGACACCGATGGCGCCGGCACGATCGCCGCGACGAACATGTTCGCCCGCTCACCGTCTGGCGTCTGGCAACTGATTGCCCACCACGGTTCTCCTGTAATGAATCGGCCAGACTGAACCGATGACAATCGAACTCGACACCTGGTCGACAGTTGCCGTCAACCTGCCCGATCACGCCAACAACGCCATTCACACCGACGCCGGCGCACGCGCCGCCGGCTTTACCTCGGCACTCGTCGCGGGCGTCACTGTCTACGCCTACATGACTCACGTTCCTGCTGCGGCGTGGGGTCGCGAGTGGCTTGGGAATGGCGGCGGCCATGTGCGATTCCGTACACCGGTCCTCGAAGCCGACGTCGTGGATTTCGTTCCCGTCGACGGCACAGTCGAAGCACGTGTCGCCGGGGCAACCCGTTCCGAGTGCGCTGTGTCGTTGGTGGGCTCCCGGCCACCAAAATGCACCGGTGACGGTGAACATCTCGATCCCATCTCGTTTGTGGCCGATCAGACGTGGAACGACTACGCCTGGCGCGCAGGCGACGACCTCGCCATCTACTCAGACGAACAGATTGTGCATCCGGTGACCTGGATGCGCGTGGCGAACGACTTCTTCCACACACAGGTCGTGCGCGGTTCCTGGATCCACGTCCGGAGCAACCTGCAACATCTCGGCGTCGCATCCGTCGGCGCCCAGATCGAGGCCACCGCCGTCGTGGTCGAGCGATTCGACTCGCGTGCTGGCAAGCGCGCAATCCTTGATGTGGCAATCAGCGCCGATGGCTCACCGGTTGCACGGTACGAACACGAGGCGATCATCGAGTTGCCCTGATCCGCTCGCGTTCGTTACACAGGCCACGGATCCTTCAGAATGGGATGATATGGCTGCATCGCTTTCGTACGAAGAACTGGTTGCGTCTCGGCGCAGCATCCGTGGCTACAAGCCCGATCCGGTGTCGAAGGAGTTGATGGCCGAAATCATCGCCACCGCAAAGCGTGCCCCCTCGTCGATGAACACACAGCCGTGGAACTTTCACGCAATCACCGGTGGCCCACTCGAACTGATCCGTGAGGGCAATACCGAGCGGATGCTGGCCGGCGCAGCGGTTGATCGTGAGATCAAGATGGCTGACCACGGCTACCAGGGCATTCACCGCGATCGCCAGGTCGAGATTGCCGTGCAGTTGTTCGAGGCAATGGGGATTGAACGGCACGACAAGGAGATGCGCCAAGACTGGGTCATGCGCGGTTTCCGTCAGTTCGACGCGCCGGTATCGGTCGTCGTCACGATCGATCGTGAGCTCGCTGATGACACCGTTGCTCACTTCGACTGTGGCGCCGCGACCTACGGGTTGGTGCTCGCTGCAACGTCGAAGGGCTTGGGCTGTGTGATCAATGGCCAGGGGATCATGCAGTCGACGGTCGTGCGCGAGCACGCGAACATTCCCGAAGACGAAGTGATCATGACCTGCGTCGCCATGGGCTGGCCCAACCCCGACTTCGTCGCCAATGACGTGGTCTCGCGCCGCGCCGAGAACGACGACGTCGTCAGCTTCGTCGGCTGGGACGACTGAATCACATCCCCCCATCCCCCGAAATGGAGACCATCTCAACGCGCCAGTCAGGCGTCACGGTCTCAATTTCGGTGATGTGGCCATCACTGGGGCGCGGGCGTTGGGCGCGCTGACAGGGGTTCAGGCTTCGAAGAGTGCTGCAAGGCGAACGAGTGTTGCCTCCATGTTGGCTGGGTGTTTTTTCGGGTATCCGGCCAGCTCGATGGCCTTGGGGAT
>CALAHA010000310.1 GCA_937891565.1 uncultured Ilumatobacter sp.
CGAACTGGCGACTTCGTCGGTCCGAACTGGCGACTTCGTCGCTGCGCGCCTGTGTCTTGCTGGTTGACTGATCTTGATGAGTTCTGCGACCGATACCTGGAAATCACTGTCACTGCCTTGGCAAGTGGCGTTCGAGGAGGCCTGGGCCGCCTACCGAGCTGGCACGTTTGGGGTGGGCGCAGTGCTCGTGGACCCGGCCAATGACAATTCCATCGTGACGGCAGGGCGAAACCGTGTGATGCAGCAGCAACGGTCGCCACGAACGCTTTCGGGCAACATGACGGCGCATGCCGAGATGAATGCTTTTGCCGAACTCGACCAGTTCGATGCTGCAGGTCTGCACCTGTACACCACTCTTGAGCCGTGCCTGATGTGTGCGGCCGCCGCCATGTCGATGAACATCGAACACGTTCATTTCGCTGCTCGCGATGAGTTCTATGCGGGTCTCGACGAATTGTGGGGCAAGCACTCGTTTACGGCGGCGCGGCAACCGGCATCTACGGGGCCGTTCGACGGGCCACTTGGTTACTTCGGCCGTCTCTTAGCAATGACGTTCAACCTCGAACAGCTTGTCGGGCAGTCAGCCGAGCAACTCGCTCGTGACAAGCAGCCAGCGCTGGCTGACCTGATCGATCGGATTGCAACCGACGATCAGTGGATGGCGATTCGCAAGTCCGGCACGGTCCACCGTGCGCTTGGTCACCTCTGGAGCGACCTCGAAGCCATCGGTTGACCGCAGCCTGCTGCGCTCGCAGGTTGAGCGTCAGTCGACAAGCGCGTCGCTGCGGACGCGTTCATCTTCAGCACGGATGTGCTCGGGGAGTACCCGCCCAAAGAGCTGGCGTGTCCGCTCAACACGGCCAATCACGCCCGGTTCGAGGGTGTACGCAAAGATCGCGGCGTGCCGTGCCGACGAGGTTTCGGGCACTCGGGTGACGCGGTGGAGCGAATGTCGGCCGCGAAAAATTTGCATGTCGCCCGGCCGGAGGTCGAGCGTGCGAACGCCCTCGCTGCCGCCCTCAAGCACTGCCTGAATCGCATCGAACCCTTCGTCGGTCGCCGAACGGATCGCCGGCACGTACTCGAAGAGTCCTCCGCTGTCGGCTTCGTCGACGAGGACTGTCACGGCAAACTCGTTGGTGTCGAAGTGCCACGTGAATTGCTGGCCGGGGTCCAAGACGTTGGCAGTCAACCCGGCGAGCGGGTCGGCGTAGCAGTGCAGTTCCGGCACACCGAGGCATTCCCCCAGGAAGCTCGTCAGCTCGGGAGAGCGGAACAGACGCGTCATCGCGTCGTCCAGGCGCCACGAGTCACCGGGGATGAAGCCGCTCGACCGTTCGATGAAGGTGTTGATCGGATGCCGATCTGGAAAGGCCGCGTCGCGAACGGTGTGAAAGTACGGGTTGATCAATTGCGTCGAGAAGTGCGTCGTGGGCTTGCAGTCATTGATCTCGGCGTTCAGAGCGTCGACAGCTTCGGGTCGGACCAGGTCGCGAATAATGGCGCATCCGTCGTTTTGTAGGTCGTCACGAGCGGCCTCCACAGCAACGCGGAATGCGGCCGTGCCCGGTTGGTCGAGCGGATATCGCTCGAGGTCGATCAGGGTGCCAAGATCAGTCATCGTGAGTCATCGTCGACTTCCCAGGGTGGGGTCCAGTCGCCATCCATTCGGAACGACAGGCCAGCGTCGTCTTCGAGCCGCTTCGCGACGTGGAGTTCACCGACGTCGGTGCCGTAACGATCTCCAGCGTCGCGGAACACGCTGCGGGCGGCGTCGGTCATCACCATCGGTGCGGCGACGCCACCCTGCAGTTCTTCGAGGAGCCCGAGGTCTTTGAGACAGAGGCCGACGGTGAACGACGGGTCGTAGTGGCCCGCAAAGATCGATGGACCGTCGTGGCGGGCCACGAAACTGTCGCCGACCGACTCGATGATCGCCCGATACAACACGCCGAGATCGACCCCGTGCGCCATGCCGACCGCGAACCCTTCGCCAAGTGCTGCGGCGGAGATGAACCAGAGCTGGTTCGTGACCAACTTGACGACGTTGCCCGTTCCGAGTGGGCCGCACGCAATGACGGCTCCGAGGTGTTCGAGGATCGCCGTGGCGCGGGCCACAGGTTCGTCAGCGCCGCCGATGAAGAGGGTCAGCCGGCCGTTGCGGGCACCGTCGACGGCGCCAGTGACCGGTGAGTCGACGACGTCGACGCCCGCAGGTGCTGCTTCGGCGAGGCGGGCAACGAGCTCCTTGCGGTTGGTGGTCAGGTCGACCCAGAGCGACCCGGCGCGCAGCGCAGCAAGTGCGCCACCCACTTCCATGACGGCCTCGACGTGTTCAGGGCGGGGGAGCGATGTGAGCAGAACATCGGCCCGGGCAGCGCAGTCGGCGGCCGAGGCTGCAGCGAATGCGCCGCGAACAACGGCGTGCTCGACCTTGGTCTGATCGAGGTCGAATGCGACGACGGTGAAACCGGCTTCGAGGAGGCGGTCACACATCGGCGCACCCATGTTCCCCAAGCCGATGAATCCAATGGTGCCGTGGTCTTCTGTCTGAGTCACTGCGGCTTATGCAATCACAAAACGACCACGGTCCTCGACACAAGCGGCCCGCACCCGTTTGGGTTCTGCTCGATGACGGGAGCGGGTGATCAGATGGGTCCCGGAATCGAACTTCGAGGCCCGAATTTGCTTGACTGTGCACATGTCTGAATCGATCCAGTTGACCGACACCGTCCGTTTGGAACGCGAAGGTGACGTCGCGCTCGTCATCATCGACAATCCGCCGGTGAATGCGCTGAGCTGGCATGTCCGCCAGGGCTTGTTTGACGGGATGACGCAGGCGGTCGAGTCGGGCGCCAAGGCGGTCGTGGTCATCTGTGACGGCCGCACATTTATTGCCGGCGCTGACATCAGCGAGTTCGGCGGAAACGTGCCGAAGGCTGCCGGTCTACAAGAAGTGCAGGCCGCAATGGAAGACGCACCGATCCCCGTGATTGCTGCCATTCACGGCACCGCACTTGGTGGCGGTCTCGAAGTTGCGCTGTGCGCTCACTACCGCGTGTCGCTGGCCTCGGCGAAGTTCGGGCTGCCCGAAGTCAACCTCGGCCTGCTGCCGGGTGCTGGTGGAACGCAACGCCTACCGCGCCTCGTCGGAGTCGCCAAGGCGCTGGAGATGATGACCACTGGTCGTCACATCAGCAGCACCGAAGCCAAAGACGGTGGCCTTGTCGACGATGTCGTCGATGGTGGCCTCGAAGAGTTGCGCGCCACAGCGATTGCCTTCGCCAACAATGCCGTTGCTGAGAACCTCCCGCTCGTTCGGGTCCGCGATCGCAATGAACTGGTCGAGGCGCATGCCGGCGACGAAGAGATCTTCGCCAACTTCCGCAAGGGCGTCGCCCGCAAGACCCGCGGTTTCCTCGCCCCGGAGTTCAATATCCGGTGCATCGAAGCGGCCTGTAACCAGCCGTTCGACGAAGGGCTCAAGACCGAAGGCAAGCTCTTCATGGAGCTGATGACCGGCCCGCAGTCGGCAGCCCAGCGCTATTACTTCTTTGCCGAGCGCGCTGCGAACAAGATTCCCGACATCCCTCAGGACACGCCGCTGATTGACGTTCAGAAGGTCGGCGTCCTTGGCGCTGGCACCATGGGCGGCGGTATCGCGATGAACTTCGTCAATGTCGGTATTCCCGTGACCATTGTCGAACGTGACCAGGCGGCGCTCGACAAGGGCCTCGGCGTCGTCCGCAAGAACTACGAACGTTCACGGTCCACCACGCCCGAGCAGGTCGAAGAGCGCATGGCGCTGATCACCGGCTCCACCAGCAAGCAAGACTTCGCCGACTGCGACATGATTATCGAAGCCGTGTTTGAAGACATGGAACTGAAGCAGTCGATCTTCCGGGAACTCGACGAGATCTGTAAGCCGGGTGCGTTGCTGGCATCAAACACGTCGGCGCTCGATGTCAACAAAATCGCTGAAGTCACCAGCCGCCCCGAGAGTGTCATTGGTATGCACTTCTTCAGCCCGGCCAACGTCATGAAGTTGCTCGAGAACGTCCGCGGTGACAAGTCGTCCGACAGCGTCGTCGCGACCACGATGGCGATCGGCAAAAAGATTGGCAAGGTGTCGACCATGGTCGGTGTCTGCCCGGGCTTCGTTGGCAACCGCATGTTGTTCATGCGCGGCGCCGAAGCCGAGCGCATGCTGCTCGAAGGCGCCACGCCCGCCCAGGTCGACAAGGTCCTGTTCGACTTTGGCTTCCCCATGGGGCCGTTCTCGATGAGCGATCTCGCCGGCCTCGATATTGGCTGGAAGCAAGAGAATTCTTCCTCGTCGACGATCCGTGAAGTGTTGTGCGAGAACGGTCGCCGAGGCCAGAAGAACGGCATGGGCTACTACACCTACGATGCCGAGACCCGTGCGGCCACGCCCGACAAGGAAGTCGAGCAGCTGATCAAAGACTTCGCTATTGGCAAGGGCATCGAGCAGCGCGAAGTTTCCGACGAGGAAGTCCTCGAGCGTTGCCTCTATCCAATGGTGAACGAGGGCGCAAAGATCCTCGAAGAAAAGATCGCCATTCGTGGCAGCGACATCGACGTCGTGTGGGTCAACGGCTACGGCTGGCCGGTCTACCGCGGCGGCCCGATGCACTGGGCTGACGGCGTCGGCCTCGCAGAGATCGCTGCCAAGGTCCAGGAGTACAGCGAGCGTCTTGGTGGCAAGCACTGGGACCTCAGCCCGCTCCTGAAGTCGCTCGCCGAATCAGGCGGCCAGCTCCAGACCTACACCAGCTGACCGCAACTGGCTGGCCGAGTAGGTCAGCCGAAAAACACAACACCCCGCTTGGTTGACCAAGCGGGGTGTTCTTGTGTGGTTTCGACCGGCGTCGATCCGGTGACCTCTCACTTTTCAGGCGAGCGCTCTGCCAACTGAGCTACGAAACCAGATTCTGTTGTATTTTGGCGGTCCCGACGGGATTTGAACCCGCGACCTCCGGCTTGACAGGCCGGCGTGAACTCCTGACTTCACCACGGGACCAGAATTGCTATGTATTCAACGGATGCGTGTCACCGCAACCGCCATGAAAAACCCGAGGGCTTTTCGCACCCCCAACGGGATTCGAACCCGTGCCGCCACCTTGAAAGGGTGGTGTCCTAGGCCACTAGACGATGGGGGCCTGTTCGTTGAGGCGAGTGAACTCGTCTCGTTGAGAGCAACGAAAATATAGCGGCGGCACTGTTCTGTTCCACGCGCGATTAACGCGAACCTTGAGTTCTGCAGGACGCACGTACAGTTCGACACCCGTGAGCGCTCCTGCGTACATCAAGCGAATCGCCATGGCCATTGGCGTTGGGTACCTCATTGGTACATTCCCGACGGCGGATATCGTTGCTCGTCAGGCTTCTGGCGGATCGATCAATCTGCGTCAAGCAGGTTCAGGAAACCCAGGCGGGGCAAACGCGATGCAGGTGCTCGGTGCCAGAGCGGGCGCCGCGGTCATGGTCGGAGACATTGGCAAGGGAGCCCTGGTCGGGTTTCGCCGGCGGGGCAAGGGCGTGGCGTGCAGCGTTGGGCAGTACCTTGCGACCTTCCCGGCGTACTTCCCGGCGTACTTCCCGATCGACGTTGCCGTCGCCGCGATGGCTGTCTCAAACCCGAAGTTGAAGCAGCGTGCCTTCACTGCGACGCTCGCCTCGAGTGTGTTCTGGGTCGCTGGGGGCCTGATCTGGTGGGCGAAGGGCTGGCGCAACCTGTGGGGTCCGACGCCAACAGCCAACTGCCAGGCTCGCTCGCTGAACGGTATGGCATCGAGGTCGTACCACTCACCGTCACGGTCAACGGCGTCGAACACCTCGAAGGTGTCGATCTCACGCACCAAGCGTTCTACGCCGCATGGGACGGAGCAGAGGCGCCCACAATCACGACGAGCCAGCCATCACCCGGCCAGTTCGTTGAGGCGTATCAGCGGCTGATCGAGCGGGGTTGTACCGAAATCCTGTCGGTGCGCATCACCGAGGCGATGAGCCGGACGCTGAACTCGGCGAGGCTTGCCGCCCAGATGGTCGACGTACCCGTTCGGATGGTCGATTCGGGCACCGCAAGCTTCGAGATCTCGTGCTGCGCGTGGGCTGCTGCGGACGCGACCGCCGAGTATGCGCTGAGCTGGACGCCGTCGGCGCCAGCCGGGTTACGAGTCGCCATTGGCACGTCGGATATCTCCAGCGCGTTGGTGCAGTAGACGATCGGCCCAAGTGTCGGGGCCCAGACCGGCCCCGGCACCTCCGGCCTTTTCGTTTTCTGAGGCCTTTTCTGAGGCCAGCTCGCCCGATCCCTGCGCCAGCCCTCACCGCTCGTTGCCGGAGGGCAACTCGGGTTCATGCTTCCTTGGCCTCGAACGATCTGGTCCTCAGAAAATGTTTGGGTGGGGGACGAGACGCTGGTTCGCGAGATGTTGCGACTGGCTCAGACTTTGGCGAGGGGGTTGCGCTGGGTGCGGCTGGCCCGATCGCGAAGCTGGGCGGGAACCACGGGCAGGAGCATGCCATACGGTGCAGAGTTGTAGAGGTGGTGGATGCGGTGCGCATCGGCGAGCTGATCGAAGGCGGCGATCTTGTGGTCGCCGAACCAGCCGACCCGACGGTGGATGTAGACGTCGTGTACAAGTGCGTAGGCGGCGCCGTAGGCGGTGATGCCGATGCCGACTGGCACGAGGCTTGCGAACCCGTTCCAGTTGAACCCAGCGAGAAATCCAAGGTTGACGACGGCAGCAAAAATCACCGGATACCAGTCGTTGGCTTCGAAACGTGACGCCCGAGTCCGATGGTGGCTGCGATGCAAGAACTCACCAATACCGTGCATCACCCAACGGTGAGTGGCCGCCGTGACTGGTTCCATGACGATGAACGCCACGACGACGAGCACAATCGAACCAACGGACGGCATGGGGGTCATGTTACGTGGCGCAGTACATCTCGGGCCACTGCACGTCCGATATAGCGGTGGTTCAGGCGAAGGCTTCGAGGGCTTCGGCGAGCGGGACGTCCATCACACCGCGTTCGTCAGCAACCGCTGCCACCCACTTCGGCCGGAACACGCTGCATACCGCCACTGGTTCTTCGAGTTTGGACCCAGCGATAGCGAGCTGGACGAACGAGCGGACGTAGTCCGGCGGGCGAAGGTCGCGGCCCAACTCGACGAGTGCGTACGGGTCCGGGGTCCTGTTCGACGGCGGGAGCGAGAAGAAGCTCTGTGATGTCGGCCCGGTTGGGCCCCCGGCGAGGCCGGGACCGTCGAGCATGATGGCGCCGTGCACCTGTGCAGCTCGCGCACCCGCGAGTTGGAGGCCGATGTAGGCGCCGAGCCCGCGGCCGAACACGGTGATCATCGCGTCGGGGCTCTGCTCGATGAGTACAGCGAGTGCCGCGTCGGCATCACCGAGGAGAAGTTCCGCTGTGTAGCCGCCACCGCTCGGGATGGTCGAGTTGCCGTGTCCGGTGAAATCGAGGCCGACAATTGCTCCTTGCCACGAGGTAACCCACGCAGGTGCTGCGGCCGGGGTGTGTTCACCGAGGCCGTGCAGCAGCAGGAGCGGCCGAGCGGTCTCGTCGATGGCGTCGCGCAATTGGTGGAGGGCGAGGTCAACCTTGTTGTGGCGAACGAAGGTGATGGTCACTTGAGGCCTCCGAAGAAGTCGAGCACCAAGTCGGCAACGAGTTGTGGCTGTTCGACGTGGACGAAATGGCCAACGCCTTCTAATACTTCGCAGCGTCCTTGCAACGGCATGTAGGGCAGGACCTTCTTGGGTGGTGTGCCCCAACCCATCTCTTCCATCTCGGAGCCGAGGATGCCGAGGAACGGCATGGGCAGCCCGGGAAGGCGCATGAGCGTCCATTCTGGGCGCCACGGGCCAAAGCCGCCGAAACGCATCGACGAGTCGATCTTCCAGCGCCAGCCGTCGTCTGATTCGAAGCCGCCGGTGGTGACGAGGCGGCGGAGCCACTCGACCTCGAGGCGCGGGTTCATGCGGCCTCGGCGCTGGGCGAGTTCGTCGATGGTGCCGGGCTTGCGCTGCAAATCGGACGTGCTGCGGCGGTGGTCGAGCCAGCTGGCAATGTCCTTGGCCATCATTTTGCTGCGTTCGTGTTCGGCAATGTCAGGGATATTGCGCTTGTACGGGATGCCGTCCATGTTGACGAGGCCGGTGAAGCGGAATGGTTGGGCATCGGCGAGCTGGGTCATCAGCGCGCCACCTTTGGAGTGGCCGACGACGGGAAGGGGTTCGCCTCCACCGACGTGGTCAAACACGGCAAGGGCGTCGCGCATATCGGCGTCCCATGAGTACAGCTCGGCGTGTCCGGAGTCGCCGTGGCCGCGCTGATCCCATGACACGACGCGCCAACCGCCTTCGGCGAGGCGCGGCGCGAAGAGGTCGTAGGTACGGGCGAAGTCGAAGCCCCCGTGGACGGCGAGGAGCGGAGGAGCGTCCGCGTCACCCCACTCGTGGATGGCGATGCGAATACCGTTCGCATCGATGTCGTACTGGCGCGATGGCGCTTCGGCCCCCGGGAAAGGCACCGTCTGGTCGGGTAATGCAGCAGTATCACTCAAGGGAGCGAGAGTACGCCGCGAGCCAGGCTGGCAGAGATTTGGGGCCAGAGTGCCGTGCGGCACGTATCATGTGCATCTGATGGCAAACGACTGGCGAACTCGAACACGTTCGCGCCGCTCGTCGGTGGCGCTGGTCAGCCTGCCGGTGGTCATTGCTCTGGTTGCGGGTGCATGTGGAACGACCGACCAGGCGTCGAACGAGCCGCTTCCTCCGATCCGGACCACGACGTCGTCGACG
>CALAHA010000311.1 GCA_937891565.1 uncultured Ilumatobacter sp.
CTTCGGCCTACAGCGTGAGCGTGTTCACCGACTGGATCGACCACATCCAGCTCTGGACCAAGGAACGAACCGATGAAGCTCCCGTCGACCATGCCGCGTTGCATGACGGCGTGGCAGCGGTCCAGCAGCACCATCCGATCCCGGGAGTGTCAGCCGAGGCTTGCACGGATCAGGGAGACAAACCCGGCCGGTGGGACGAACGACTCCCCCACTTCCGAGCAGGCGCAGTTCCCAGCGCTGGAGCCGAGGTCCAGAGCGAGTTCTTCGTCGCACGCAGCCATGCCGTCGATGCAATGGCTGCGCTACGAACCATTGGTGAGCAACTCGCGCCCCATCTGATGATCAGCGAAATTCGCACGGTCCGGTCAGACGGCTTGTGGCTCAGCCCGCAGTACGAGCGCGATTGTGTGGGGTTTCACTTCACCTGGCATCACGACATGGATGCGGCCCTCCACGCTGGTCGACTGGTTGCAGACACCTTGACGCCATTCAGCCCGCTGCCTCATTGGGGAAAGGTCTTTGATCCATCACAGTTCACTTTCCCCGCGCTGTACCCCAAGCTCACCGAGGCCCATCGGGTGTTCACCGCAGCAGACCCGAGCGGCACATTCCGCAATCGCTGGATGGACGCGACCTTCGGCTAGCCACGGGGGAATCACTCGCGGCGAGTGGGAAACAAGTCAGAAACAACCCGATAGTCGCTGTCCGGTTCACTCCGTCTTGTGCTCAACTACCACGGTGCGTCGAACTCTCGTCCTGTGTCTTGCAACCCTCAGCCTTCTCGTCGCAGCTTGTGGAGGCTCAAGCGACAATGCCAACGCTGTTGTCGAAGCCGACGCTGAATCTGCGACAGCACCGTCCGCTGACCCTGCACTTGACGATGCCCCTGCAACCGACGACCCTGCAACCGGTACCTCCACCACGGTTCCGACTCCCGGGCCAACACCTACACCTTCGGGCCCTCGGGTCGCAGCGGACATCGACCCGGCGTCGGTGCCGACTGGCCAAGCTCGCGACTTCGGGCCAGCTCCCGAAGTGTCTACCGGCGACCTTGCGCCCAACGTTGCCGAGGCGATCGACACGCTCATGGGCGAGCGGTTGAGTCGTCGAGTGATCGATCAGCTGTCGTTCGATGCCATCACGACACTTGGACAGTCGGGTGACGTTCGTGTCAGCTGGTGGCTCGCCGACCTGATGCGAATCGTCCCTGACCCTGACCTGTCAGCCAGGCTGGTCACGGCTCAGCAGGAACTGCTGGGCATCGAGATCGACCCGTTTCGCCCGTGGGGATTCACCTCGGACCTGCTCCTCGGTTGGGACATTCCCGCACCCCCTGACTACCTCACGTACAAACGCATCGCCTACCTGGCCCTCGAGCCCAGGTGGGAGCCGCTCTTCGAAGACGGCACCGATATCGATTGGCGATTGATTCAATGGGGCGGGGTGTTGATCGATGACCGCCCATTCGGCCGGACCGACGACCGCTGCAACTGCATCCCGGCCGCAGACAACCCGGTCACCACCGATGTCGCGGGTGGCGACGAATGGCTCGACGACAACACCATCGTGTTTGGTGTTTCGATCAACGGCGAACATCGCGCCTACCCACGGTCGATTATGGAAGTCCGGGAGATGGTGAACGACACGCTTGGTGGCCGCGACTTCGCCATGCCCTATTGCACGTTGTGTGGTTCGGCGCAGGTGTTCTTCACCGACGAAGGACCCGCGGGGTTCGCACGTCCGGTGCTGCGCACCTCGGGGTTACTCAACCGGTCGAACAAGGTGATGTACGACGTCAACACCTTCTCAATCTTCGACACGTTCCTGGGTGCAGCTGTGAGTGGTCCGCTCGGTGAAGCCGGGGTCACGTTCAAGCAGAACAGCGTGATCACCACCACGTGGGGACGATGGAAAGCCGACCATCCCGACACCACGGTGCTCGATATTTCGTTGGCGCTCGGACGTGAGGACTCTGATCTACGCAACACCCGCGACGCCGACGGTCCCGTCTTCCCTATCGGCGAGGTCGATCCCCGGCTTCCGGTGCAGGAAGACGTGCTCGGCCTGGTGAAGGCCGACGGCACGGCGATTGCGTTTCACGTTGACAGCGCAATCGATGCTCTGGAGCGAGGCGAATTCATCGAAGTCGACGGCATCAGCGTGATCCTGGCTAGTGGTGGTGTGCGAGCCGTCGATGCAGAGGGCAACGACCTCGGCGGCCATCAAGCATTTTGGTTCGCGTGGTCACAATTCCATCCCGACACCGAACTCTGGCCGTAGTGCACCGCTCCGCTCGGGCCGACGTTCGTCGGACACATACCGGGACCGCAGACACGTGTATCTTCGACAGCCGCAGCGAAGCAAGGCGTACTACCCCGCCTCCTCCGTCGACTCCGCTCGGTATCCCCGACGTTTCTGCACCGTTTGGACGACTATTTCGCTCAAACGGTTCAGAAACGTGATGGGGATCAGGTGAAGTTGGGTGGGACCTGGTAGCCGCCTAGTAGTCGTTCGAGATGGCGGGCGAAGGTGAGTGTTGTGCGATCGCCGAGGTGTGGGCCGACCACCTGAATGCCGACGGGAACACCACGAGGGGTGATGCCGACTGGCACCACGGTGGACGGTAGGCCGACGTACCCAAACTGCGAGGTCCACATGATCAACTCGGTATAGGGACGCTCGACGCCATCGACCATGAGCGTGCGGTCATACAGCGTGCCCTCCTGGGTGTGCGGAAAGGCGCCAACATGGGCGACCGGGGCCAGCAGCACGTCGAAGTCACGGAAGAAGTTCGTCCACTTGTGGCGGTTCAGCTCGCGCTGTTCGGTGAGCAGCAACCAGTCTCGATGGAACATGGCGGTGGCGCTGGCACGCATCTGTTCGGTGGCCGAGTGCGACCCCGGATCACGAACGATCTGTTGCATACGTTCGAAGATCTCGCCACCCCGGGCTGGAGACGTTGCGGCAGAGATCAGCGGCAGGCCGACGTCGCGGACATCGTCGAACGCAAGGTCATGTGGCCATGCCGCTCGGTCGACGGCAATGCCGCTGTTCGTCAAGGCGTTCGCTGCGATCTCCAGGGCTTCGGCGACCTCGGCGCTCACCGGCACTGACGGATCGTCGAGATGGGCGGCAACTCGGAAATCAGCCGGGTCATCGTGACGCGAGCCAGGCAGGGTCAGCTGCCAACCCGCTGCGAGATCATCGCGAGGGCCAGCAATCACATCGAGCAGGAGTTCGCAGTCATCGACCGACCGTGCGATAGGACCAAGCACGTTCACATCTGGTTCGCCGGTTTGATAGGTGGTGTGGCTGATGTAGCCGAGCTGGGGAACGACCCCGAAGCTCGGCTTGTGTCCGCACACCCCTGAGAAGTGAGCCGGTAAACGAATCGACCCGCCGATGTCCGTGCCGATCTCGGCGCCTGTCAGACCCGTGGCAACCGCGGCAGCGGCACCACCGCTCGATCCGCCGGGGCCACAGGTCAGATCCCACGGATTGTTCGTGGTGCCGAATACCTCGTTGTAGGACTGGACATCGGCAGACCATCGAGGCAGGTTTGTCTTGCCGAAGATGACTCCGCCAGCCTGACGGATCCGCGATACGACCTGGGCATCAGCGTCGGGGACATGGTCGGCAAGCTCGACGGCGCCGCCGGTGGAGCGCATGCCTTTCGTCGCGATCGCATCCTTGATCGTCATCGGCAGCCCAAGCAGCGGCGGGAGGTCGTCGTCGCCCCCGGCGAGCTGTTCGTCGGCTGCGGCTGCAACCGTCTGTGCTGCTTCATCGTCGACGGTGACGATCGCGTTGAGCGCATCGTTGTACGCCGCCCGCCGCTCACCGAAATGACTCAACAACTCGCGGCTGCTGATCTCGCGATCGCGCAGCTTGCGCACCAACTCCGACGCCGACAACAGGCCTACTGCTTGTTCACCCATAGTGCGACGCTACGTCATGACCGTCCCCATCTTCTCAATCCTGCCCGCGCAA
>CALAHA010000312.1 GCA_937891565.1 uncultured Ilumatobacter sp.
CACGGATCCGCTCACTGGCCCAACACGACCAGCTTGTCGCCGGGCTCGACATCTATCCCATTTCGGTTACTGCTGTCGGCGGCGACCGCCCGGACTGGTCGATACGCGAGTTGATCGACTTCTCGGTGGCCGAGATCGAGCGGTGGCACGATCGGTACGACCAGCCGTTCTGGATTGCCGAGACCTCGAACTTAACGTTGCCGCTCGATCAGCAGGTCCTGTGGCTCAACGAGTTCAGTGACGGGTTGGCGCGACTGCGCGCCGACGGGCGGCCCGCCCGCGGACTGTGCTGGTATTCACGCGGTGACCAGTTCGACTGGCAGACCGCGTTGATCGAACCGACCGGAGCGGTGACCGAGGTCGGGTTGTTCGACACCGAGCGAGTCGCCCGGCCGGTGGCAGCCCGATTCAAAGAACTCGCGAACGAAGGCCCACCGCACTAACGAAGTGTGTGGCACCAGCCAAAACGGAGGGTGTCAGCCCGGTTGGCGATCTGGCCGTGTCAGCCGCCCTGGCGATGTTGAACATAAACCTCGGGAGCGGAACGTCGACGGACGTGCCGAGATGCGCGACAACGTGATGGACCGTCCCGCCTTTGCAGAGCGTCGGCCCGTTGACCTGCTCCGCTGCCGCCTTCAAGACATCAGCGGCGGCCGACTCGTTGATCCAGGGGCCAACGCCGCTGAGCTTGTCGACGGTGATCCGTACGATGATCGCGCTGGGCGACTCGCGCATTGCGAGTGGGTGGCGTTTCAGGCTTATGTACTTCGCTGCGAGACGGTCCATCAACTCGGTGTTGGGGCCAGGTTCAGGTGCGGCGTGCCCGCGAATGGCGAGGCGGGATTGGTCGCCACGTTCGTTCCTCTCGACTTCTTCGATCTCCAGAATGAGGCGGCTGTCGCGACGAAGGTTTTGGCCGTAACGCTGTTGTCGTCGGTGCCGAAACGAATCTCGTCAACGTGCGCGATAACCCACACGACATCGTCTACGCGATCGCTGGGCTGCAGCCCGTCGCTGGTCGGAGTCGGTCGGAGTCGACAACGCGTCGTTCCTGACTCGCAGTCATCCGGGCGGCGATACTGGTGTGATGAGCACGACGGTTGAGCGCGGCCGTCGCGTCATCGAGTAGCTCGTTCAGCTTGGCGCTGTACTCAATGAAGCGCGGGATGGTCATCGAACCGATTCGAAGTGGAGTTGGGGGTGATTCAGAGTCGAGCCTGAGTCGAGTCTGCGGGCTGTACAGGTCGAGCTTGCCGGAACGATGGGCTTACTCCCTCAGTTGCGCTGTTAACGGCCGGCGACGCAAATCGGATTGTCGCAGGCTTCGGCTCGGCATGGCCGCCGGGCACGGTGCCTGCGGGTGCGCTCGTTCGTGAAACCTTCGATGCAACCCTTTTTTACGCAGTTCTCGGACCCGCACGGGACGCCAGCGAGGTGGCGCTTTTCCTCTCGACGGCGAGCCCGCGCGGGATCATCCGGCGGTTCAATCGCTTGCGGGGCTTCGGCACGCGGCTCAACAGGCGGCGGCGATGCAGGGGCGGCGTTTCGAGCTGCAACGCAGACTTCGAGCACACAGCTCGTCCGGCCGCACGGCTGGCCTTTTTCGTGGAGCAGCGCTTGGGCCTCGGTCTTGCGTTGCTTCTTCTTCAGGCTGCGGACCTCGCGAAGTGGTGCACACACTGCGCAGCCGCGTTCCTTGCAGATGCGGTTGCGCTCGTGGGCGAGCTCCTGCTGCTCCTCTTTCGAGAGCTGCGGTTCGGTCTTGTCTACCCAATCGCTTGCGTCTTTCCAGCGGCGCGGCTGTTGGAGGTCTGGCGTTTGAAAGTCTGGAGAATCGCCCATCGTGGGCCCAAGTATCGCCGCTTTCAGACGAAGTCGCGGCGTTCCCTCTCTGAACCGAAGGTCCGAGGCACTCTGCTCCAGGGTTCACCGGCACGACTTGAGCCCGACGTGAGGACTTTCTTCACAAATTTTTTCAGGAGTGTCAGGGGCCCGTCCCGAACCGTTCCCCGAGCGATCGACTAAGTCGAACGCGTTGCGGATTCTCGTGACCGCAGCAAGCCTCGGTGGCAGGTCGTCAACTTCCCGGTCTTCCCATGGCGCACCGCCGACTGGAACAGCAGCGCATTCCAGCTCGACACCGCCGTCTTGCAAGAGTTCGTGCTCGAACCAATCGTGGCAACCGGAGCGAAATGGGCATTCGGCTTTGGCAAGGACTGGCGGGAACTGATCGAAGCGCTCGACCTTCCAATCCTCGACCACCTCGGCGACGGCGGACCTCCGTACCCGACTCAGGTCGATCATCGCCGCTGGCGAGGGCGTTGACCTCACCGCTCGCGACGAGATCGCCGTCTCGGTCCGAGCAGAGTGGGCCGACTTCGCAATGGAAGCCTCGTCCGTCACATAGGTGTCGCCCGAGACGAACGGAGCGCACAGGCTGCCGCTTCCGACCGCAGCTGCCGTCCAGCCCAAGACGGTCAAGAAGGAACCCAAGCCGCGCCACCCGCCGCGGTGACTGCTTCAACATCCTCAACCCCGACGGCACCTGCCCGATGGAATGCGGCACTTGAGCACCCGGCTGGTCAGGACAACGGTTTCCCGGCATGTCATAAGCGATAAATGAAATAGCTCCGGAAACTTCTTCTCGACGCATCAGGTTTCACCTCGAACCAAGCCCAGCAATGCTCTACCGTGACGTCATGCACGACAGTGTTCTCCGACGTCTCCGGGAAACCTTCCACGAGAGGTTCGATCGCCCCGGCGTGGTCGAGCAGGCCCGCAGTGCGGGCCAACTCTTCGCAGGTAACTACTCGCCCGCTGCAACCGTCCACCAGGGGTTCGGCGGCAGCCTGATCGGAATCGGCGTGATGCACGACCTCGACGGAGAGATCGTGAGTGTGGGCGGGACCACCTGGCGCGTACCGGTCGATGGAACTCCCGTGCGAGTCGGCGACAACGAGACGATTGCGTTCGGTGTCGCAGCACACGGCGGACGACGACACCGGGTGGCGGTTCCCGCAGGACTCGATGTCGACGGCACCCTCGGTGCAGTCGACGCCTACCTGGAGCGCCACCACATCGAACATGAGCAGGTTGTCTGTGCGCTCCGGGTCGAGGGGACCTTCCGCGACGTGGTTCTGAGGACCGTCGCCCCTCCCAGATACGAAGGCGAAACCCTCGGCGAGATCATCGATGACGAGGTGCGGTTCAGATTCGACTCGTGGGCAGGAGTCATGATCGGCTTCCGGTTCCCAGATGTCAGCAGCGGTGACACCATCCCGGGTTTACACCTCCACGGCATCTCGGATGACCGCGCATCGGGAGGACACCTCCGAAACATGGTGACTGCCGATGTCGTGATGGACCTCTGGGTAGATGAACTCCACGGCCTTCGCGACTCGGCGAAGACCACCACATCCGAGTCCGACGGCAATGTCGACTTCGCTCGCTACGAGGGCCCCGTCACCGAGTGAGTAATCGACGTCGCTCGTCTGCGGCTTCTCAAGCAACAGCAGCGCCAGGATCTTCTGGAGACGGACTCTTCAGAAACCAAAAACGCTCGAGATATGCGACAATCACCTGATGCGGATCACGGAACCAGCCGCCTCAATTGACGGTGACCGCGTCAGCACAGCGTTCGAACAGTGGTTGAGTGCTTCAGGATTCTCGCCCGAAGCCCGCGTCGTCGATTTCAGGACACCGCAATCAACGGGAAGCGGAGACATCATCTGGTTTGTCACCGTGGAGACCGCCAACACGAATGCGGGTATCTCTCGCAGTGAATGGGTACTCCGACTGACTCGGAAAAGCAGCGGCCTTCGTTCCCCGAGTCTGGCTGTTGAAACAATGTCGGCGCTCGCAGGCCTGATCGAGGTTCCTCGCGTGCTCGCCATTGAGTCCGACCCCACTCACCTCGGATCGGAGTTTGTCGTGACCGAAAAACTTCGGGGCCAAGTCGCTCCCGACCATCCTCCCTACACGTTCCACGGCTGGCTGCGGGATTCCCCGGTGGAGGAACAGGAGTCAATCTGGTGGAGCGCCATCGAGCAGATCTCTCGTCTTCATCGTCTTGACATTCGTACGCCTCGATTTGCGTATCTGTTCGACGGTCGCGCCGCGGTCGGTTGCGATGACGCGCTGTCCCGACTGGCACCGCTCGCTGCCGACCTCCCCGATGGCATCCGCAGAAAGAAGATCCGTCAACTCCTAACGGAGTTGACGGACCGCCTTCCAGAAGCACCGACTCGGCATTGGCTGAGTTGGGGCGACTGCCGACTGCCCAACATGGTGGTTGAGGGAGACTCCGTCGTGGGGTTGCTCGATTTCGAAGATGTCGGCGTCGCCGACCCGATGTCGGACCTCGCAACCTGGCTGCTGCAGGACGAGTGGTATTCACAGGGGCTGGGGCTGCCAAGGCTCCCCGGGTTCCCATCTCATGCCGAAACGATCGAACGGTACGCCGAGCTCTCGGGCCACGAAATCCGGGACCTTGAGTGGTGGCGCAAGTTCACGATCTTGCGCTTTTCGCTGACGCGGCCCCTGCGATGACGCAACGTGGACGGCCGACTGATGGTGTGGACCCATCCGTTGTCAAACACCAACTGGAGCGGTGGCTGATTGAGGTTCTCGATCTCGACGCAGAAATCCAGGCGCTCTCCGTTCCCGCCTGGTCGGGACACGGAGATCAGAACTGGTTCGTGTCCGTGCGTGACAGGGCCGAAGTGGCCGCGCCGGTACGGGAGTGGGTTCTTCGGATAGAGAATCCAACCTCAGTCGATCTCGGAGTTGATTTCGGTCTTCCCTTTGAGGTGTTCTCAGCACTGTCGAACTTCAGCGACGTCCCTGTGCCGCGATCGGTCGCCCTTGAGTTGTCATTGGAGTACTTTGGTGCACCGTTCTTCATCACCGAGCGGGTTCGTGGCCGAGAAGTTACGGATCACCCTCCGTATGCGTTCGCGGGTTGGTTATGGGAGGCGTCAGTTGAGGAGCAGCGTCGAGTTGCAAACTCGGTAATTGACACCGTTGCCAATCTGCATCTCGTCGATGTACGGCAAGCGTCGTTCGCCTTTCTGCAAGACGGTCGAACCACGATTGGGACCGACTCCGCACTCGCCAGATGGCGTTTGCTGCTCGATAGGTGCGACGACGGTCGAGCAGCCGAGGCGGCCCGATCGATGTGGCCACGGCTTCTCGATGGTCGCCGAGACGATCCCCCATCCCGGTCGATCTGCTGGGGCGAGGCTCGACTTGCCAACATCATCTTCACCGACTGCACGGTGGCCGCCCTCCTCGACTTCGAGGACGTGAAGTTGGGCGCTCCTGAAGCTGACGTCGGCTCGCTGCTCTTCCGAGACGAAATGATGACTCAGGGTCTGGGACTTCAGCCGGTCCCCGGCTTCCCCTCCGAAGGCGAGACCTTGGAGCGATTCGGCTCGCTACTCGGCAGAGACCTTGAGAACATCCAATGGTGGAAGGACTTTGCGCAGTTCCGCTACCTGGTGAAACGGGCATTGCGCGCCTAGCCAGAAGGTGAATCAGTCGAGCCCGGGGCGGTGCCGGTACAGAGAAAGCCGAGCGCGATCATGAGTGCGTCCGAGTCCTCCAGTAGCCGTTCATGGTCGGAAACCACCCGCGCATATTCTTGAAGAGAGATCAGCCCTGTCTCCAAGTGGGGAAGCAGGTTGTCTGGTTTCGTGAGAGCCATGAAGGCTTCAACGCCGACTTCGTCACTCGAGGACGCGAACGGGAACAGTCCGACACTTTCGCAGCCGGCCTCGGCGAGAATTCGCGTCAGCTTCCTCCCAATAAAGCGGTCCCCACCTCGTTCGCGCTGCGACTCGAACACGCGTGAGTGGATACCGGAGTTCGCGTCGTTGTAGGGCTCGCTCAAACCCCACAGTTGGCCGTCGAAGTCGATCACGATGAGCCGACCGCCCGGTCGGAGTACGCGGAGCGCTTCGCGCGCGGCCTCAACAGGCCATCGCAGGTGCTGATAGACGAATCGAGCAATGACGACGTC
>CALAHA010000313.1 GCA_937891565.1 uncultured Ilumatobacter sp.
GTTGGTCGCCACGCTCAATCCGGCCGACGTGACGCCGCGGTTACTCGGTGGCTACATGACGGGCGTGGCACTCGATACGGCGGCAGCTCACGGCCACTCTGAATCGGCCAACGAAGGGACAGACGCATGAACACATCGCTGGTACGCCGTCTCGGCTTGTCGCTCGCCGCGCCAGCGCTGGCGGCAGCATTTGCGCTGCTCATCTCGTCGCTTGTGCTCACCCTGTCGGGAAGCAGCTGGCTTGATACTTACAGCGAGATGCTCTCCACCGCCTCGAAGCTGGAGTCGATGGTTGACATCTTGAACCGCGCGACACCGCTCTACATCGCTGGTGTCGCTGTGGCGATCGGGTTCAAGATGAACCTCTTCAACATTGGCGTCGAGGGGCAGTACATCCTGGCGTCGTTTCTGGCGGCCTGGGTCGGCTCGCAGTTCAATCTGTGGGGCCCGATCCACATTGCGTTGATCTTGTTCGTTGCCGTCACCGTTGGCGGTCTTTGGGCAGGCCTCGCTGGCCTCCTCAAGGTCACCCGAGGTGTCAACGAAGTGATCTCGACAATCATGCTCAACTTCATTGCGACCGGCGGCATTATCGCCGCGCTGCTGCCGCTGGCGATCGACGATCCGACCGATCCGAACCAGGGCACGCCGGTGATCGCGGAGTCGGGCTGGATGCCGAACCTCAACGGACTGGTGGAGATCTTCACTCGCGACATTGTTAAGGGTCGCCAGCTCGGTGGAATGTTCGTGATCGCCATCTTGCTGGGGATTGGTTACAGCATTATCGTCAACCGCAGCCGGTTCGGCTTTGACCTGCGAGCCAGCGGCATGAACCCGTTCGCGGCGCGGGCCGGAGGCGTCCCGCCAAAGAAGATGGTGCTCATCGCAATGACGGCATCGGGCGCCATGGCTGGCCTGATCGGGATGACCGAGATCCTCTCTGTCAATCACAGCTACGACCAGGGGTTCGTCCAGGGTCTCGGTTTTGCGGGTATCGCTGTTGCGCTGCTTGGTCGGAACTCGGCACCTGGCATGGCAGTAGCTGCCTTGCTTTTTGCGTTTCTTGACACCAGCTCAGCGCCGCTCCAAGTGACCGGGACGGCCAGTCCGGAGATTGTCGTCATCATGCAGGCCACGATCCTGCTGGCCGCGGTGATCGCCTACGAGGTGGTGAACCGCATTAAGCAGTCCGACGAGGTCAGACGGGCGGCGCTTGCCACCGAGGCGGTCGCAATGAGTGGGCCTGATGCAATGAGTGGGCCTGATGCAATGAGTGGGCCTGATGCAATGAGTGGGCCTGATGCAATGAGTGGGGAGGTGACGGCATGACCGACACGCTGCAAGACACGTCGAAGCTTTCCGCGCCAACCGAATCGGTTGCAGAGCGTTGGAAGGCGCTGCCGAACTGGGCGCGCTGGGCACTGATGGCGGCCATGGGCGTCTTGATCCTCACGATCGTGCAGTCGCTCAGCGGCACCGAGCTACTCACCACACCGAATGCGTCGAGCGGCATGCTGCGCTGGGCGATGCCGATCCTGCTCGCCGGTCTCGGCGGGCTCTTTTCTGAGCGTGTCGGCGTCGTCAACATCGGCCTCGAAGGAATGATGATTCTGGGCACCTGGTGCGGGGCCATTGGTGCATTCGAGTTTGGGCCGTGGGGTGGCCTGATTTGCGGCCTCATTGGCGGCGCGCTCGGCGGCCTCCTCCACGCCGTTGCGACCGTGCAGTTTGGTGTTGACCACATCATCAGCGGCGTGGCGATCAACATCTTGGCGCCCGGTCTCGCGCGCTTCCTGTCTGACCGGTTCTTCCCGCAACGGGGCGGATCGATCTCGCAATCACCGCGAGTTGATGGCCTTGGAACGTTCACGGTGCCAGGTCTTTCCGAACTGTTCGAAAAGATTGACGGGTGGGGAATTTTCTTCCTCTCTGACATGGCGGGTCTCCTTGAGGGGCTCGTCACCGACATCCGATATTTCACTCTGTTCGGTCTGCTGCTCGTTCCGGCATCGGCTTGGCTGCTGTTTCGCACCAGGCTCGGCCTGCGGATGCGCATCTGCGGTGAAAATCCGAAGGCGGGCGAATCGCTGGGTGTCAACATCTACTTCCATAAGTACCTCGGTGTGGTGGTCAGCGGCGCGTTCGCTGGCCTCGCCGGTGCGTTCATCGTGATCGAGTTGACTGGGCTGTACCGCGGCGAGCTCGGCAG